>NZ_LFDT01000023.1:0-50844 GCF_001037925.1 Vogesella sp. EB
TGCCGCGGGCACAGTGGTTGCCGCGCGCGCTGCCGGCGCCGGGGTTGCTGGCCTGGCTGCGGCGCGACCCGCTGCGCTACGCGCTGTTCTGCGACACCTACTGGGCCGATCTGGGCGCCAACCCGCCGCGCTGGCAGGCGCTGCTGCAGGCCGCCGCCGCGGGTGGCGTGGTGCTGCTGTACGACGGCGAGGACGGCCTGCTCAATCCGGTGCGTGCGCTGGCGCGCTTCCTCGAGGCCCGCCTGGCGGCGCAAAGTTACTGGCACGACGCCGCGCTGCGCAGCTCGCCGGTGTGTTACGCCGGCCGGTCGCACTGAGCATGGCGGCGACAATGACCGGACGTGCCGCCACGGCGGCGGCGCGGAAATCTGCTACGCTGGCGGGCTTGTTGCCCGCTGTTGCCACCATGAACCCTTCTCCCCCGACTCCGCTGTCCAAGGACGACTTCGAGCGTCTGGCCGATTTCCGCTACCGGCTGCGCCTGTTCCTGCGTTTCAGCGAGGAGCTGGCGCAGAGCAACGGCATCACCCCGCTGCAGTACCAGCTGCTGCTGCAATTGCGCGGCTACCCCGGGCGCGACTGGGCGACGGTGGCGGAGCTGGCGCAGCGGCTGCAGTCGCACCACCACAGCGTGGTCGGGCTGGTCAGCCGTTGCGAGGCGCAGCAGCTGATCGTGCGCAAGCCGGGGCGCGAAGACCGCCGCTGTGTCGAGATCAGCCTGGCGCCGAAGGGCGAGGAGCTGGTGCAGCAGCTGGCGCGCGCGCACCGCGACGAGCTGCTGGCGCTGCGCCAGAGCAGTGGCAGCCTGTCGCTGGACCTGCTGCTGCAGGCGGCGCAGAGCCTGGCGCCGGACTGAGGCCACCGCGCCAATCCGGCCGTCATCGCGGTGCCGCTTGTTGCGCTGCGATTGTTGTTTTTTGCACGTTGCCGCCGCCAATCCGTCATTGCGGCCAACCTTCTGCTACGCCCTCGCCATAAATCGGTATATAAATTCAGCCATCTGAATCTCCGGTGGTTTTTATGATTGGCGCTGACAAATCCCGTGACCCGGCGCACGCATCGCGCCGCCGCCAGCCGGCGGCCACCGTGCTTGCCGCGGCGGCTGCGGCCGGCAGCACGGGATCGCAGCGCCAGGCCCTGTTACGGCTGTTGCGCAGCGCGCGCGAGGCCGGCAGCCGCGGCCGTCACCATCACGGCTTGCAGGCGGCGGAAACGGCGCTGCAACTGGCCGGCGAGCATGGCTTCGAGCACCTGCGCAGCGAAGCGCTGGCCCTGCTGGCGCTGCACCGCTTCCGCTTGGGCCAGCTGGCCGACGCCATTCCGCCGGGGCTGGAAGCGGCGTCGCTGCTGGAGCGGCCCGCCGATGCCGCGGCCCGCGCCGAGGTGCTGTGCACGGTGGCGATGGCCTGCAACGAGCTGGGGCTGGCGCACGACGGCCTGAAGTACGCACTGGAGGCGCTGAGCGCCGCCCGCCTCTGCCAGCAGCCGCTGATGCTGAGCTGGGCGCTGAACCGCGCCGGGCTGTGCACCTTCAGCGCGGTCGGCGATCTGGAGCAGAGCGTGGCGCTGTTGCAGCAGGCGCGCGAGCTGGCGGTGCAGCACGGCCATCTCATTGCGCTGTTCAGCGCCATCAACAATCTCGGCTCCAGCTACCGCACCGCCGGCCAGCTGGCGCAGTCACTGGCCCAGGCCGGCGCCGCGGCACTGCTGGCGCAGTCGCTGGATTACTTCCAGCAGGCGGCGACGCTGGCGACCACGACGGACAACCCGCACCTGCAAGCCACCGCCATCATCAATCTGGCGGAAATCCTCACCGATCTCGCCCGCTACGACGAGGCGCTGGCCGAGCTGGCGCAGGGCCGCGAGCTGGCGCGGTGTGGCGATTTCACCGCGCTGCAGCACCGTGCCGACCTGGCAGAAGCAATCATCCTGCACCGTACCGGGCAGCTGCCGGCGGCGATCGCGGTGCTGCAGCGGGTGCTGGCACTGCCGGCCGAGCAGATCGAATACGAGATGCGGGTGCTGGCGCACGAGGCGCTGTACCGCGTGTACAAGGACGGCGGCCAGTTCGAGCCGGCGCTGCGGCAGCTGGAGCGCCTGCGCCAGCTGGAACAGTCGCTGGCCGACAAGCGCAGCAGCACCCAGGGCTGGGCGATCCGCAAGGAGCTGGAGATCACCAGCGCACGGCTGGAAACCGAGCGTGAACGGCTGAAGGCCGAGCACGAGCGCCTGCGCGCGGTGCGGCTGGAGGCGGAAAAATCGGTGGCCGAGGCACGCATGAGCGAGCTGGAGCAGGCGGTGCTGGTCGACGCGCTGACCGGGGTCGGCAACCGTCGCTGCCTCGACCGCGAAGGCCCGGAGCGGCTGACACAGCTGCAGGGCGGCTTTGACGGCATGGCGGTGGTGGTGCTGGATCTGGACTACTTCAAGTCGATCAACGACCGCTTCGGCCACGCCATCGGCGACGACACCCTGCGCAAGGTGGCGCAGCTGGTGGTGCTGCACACCCGTTCGGTCGATCTGGTGGTGCGCTACGGTGGCGAGGAATTCGTGCTGCTGCTGATGGAAACGTCGCAGGAGGCGGCGGTGGCGACCTGCGAGCGCCTGCGGCTGGCGCTGATGGACTACGACTGGAGCACGCTGCACCCGCTGCTGCACGTCACCACCAGTCTCGGCATGGCGTGGCAGAACCAGCCGCAGGACTGGCAGGCGGTGCTACGCGCCGCCGACCTGGCGCTGTACCAGGCCAAGCACAAGGGCCGCAACCGGCTGGAAGTGGCGCCGGCGCTGTAGCCGGGGCGCTCATGGCACGGTGGTGGTCACGGCGCGGGCAGCCGGCTCGTACTACGGCTCAGGCCGGGGTCAGCACCTTTTCCAGCAGCCGGTAGTGGGTGCCGCCGAGGCCGGCTTCGGCAAAGCCTTCGCTGTGGTACAGCGTGCGCCCCACCGCGTTGTCGTCGCGCACTTCCAGCGTCAGCTTGGCGCAACCGCGCTGGGCGGCGGCGCTGGCCACGGCCTGCAGCAGGCGTCGGCCGAGGCCCTGGCCGCGCGCGGCGGACAGCACCGACAGATCATGCAGATTGCACACCGGCGCCGCGTAGAAGCTGGAAAAACCCAGCACGCACAGCGCGTGGCCGACCGGCTCGCCGTCCTGCTCCGCGATCAGCGCGAACAGGCCGGGATGACCGCCCAGTGCCTGCGCCAGCTGCTGCTGGCGCGCGGGTGTCAGCCCCTCGCCCCCACCCATCGCATCGCGGGCGTAGGCATCGGTCAGCCGTGCCAGCAACAGGCAGTCGCCGGCGTCGGCAAGGTTGGCCGCACGCAGTTGCAGTGCGCTCACGGCGCGGCCTGCTGCTGGCTGGCCGGGGCGGGCAGATACAGCGGGCCCTTGAAGCCGCAGGCGGTGACAACGGTGGCGACAAGGACAAACATCAGCGCAGTACGCATACGGAATCCGGTAGCTATGGCAAAATCGCAGTCTAACAGGCGCGAGCCTCCCACCCCAAGCCATGCGGCCAACCTTTAGGACTTTTCCATGACTGAAAGCGAATTCCTGACCCTCACCGACGGTATTTTCACGCGCATCGAAGCGGCACTGGATGAGGCGGAGCTGGATCTGGACTGCCTGAAAATGGGGAATGTGCTGGAAATCGAGTTCGACAGCGGCGAGAAGGTGGTGGTCAACCGCCACGTGCCGAACCAGGAACTGTGGATCGCGGCCAAGAGCGGCGGTTTCCACTTCGCGCTGCGCGACGGCCAGTGGCTGGCGGCGCGCGATGGCAAGGAGTTCGGCGCCACGCTGTCGGCGGTGGTCAGCCACGCCGCCGGCTGCGATTTCGTGTTTGCCGTCTGAGTGAGCAGCTGGCTGCTGCTGGGCGGCCTGGCGGCGTCGGCGTTCCTGTCTGCCACCGTGCTGCCGGGCAATTCCGAGCTGGCGCTGGGCGCCTTGCTGCTGCAGCGGCCGGAGCTGCTGTGGCCGGCACTGCTGGTCGCCACCGCCGCCAATGCGCTGGGCAGTATCAGCAGCCTGTGGCTGGGGCGCTGCGTGCCGCCCAGACCGCTACCGCCGCGGGCGGCGGCGTGGTTCGCCCGTTTCGGCCCGGCGGCGCTGTGGCTGAGCTGGGTGCCGCTGGCCGGCGACGCGCTGCCGCTGGCCGCCGGCTGGTTGCGCTTGTCATTCTGGCCCTGCGTGCTGTGGATTACGCTGGGCAAGGCCAGCCGTTACGCGCTGCTGGCGTGGGGAATGCTGGGCCTTATCCGGTGAGGCGTACGCGCCGGCCGGCCGTTGTCCGGATTTCCGGACGCCATGCTGGCTGCAGCATCACCATGGCGTTGTACTGGCGCGCGGCACGATCGCCGCTATGCTTGAGTTAGAACTTTATCTTTGTGCGACAGTATTTGCCCGCCATCGCCGGCCGAGCCTGTCGCCGTTTTTCATCCAGAAAGTAGCAATGAGCAAACACATTCCGCGCAAGCGCTTCGGCCAGAACTTCCTGCAGGACAGCAAGGTGATCGAGGACATCGTCAGCGCCGTCGGCGCCCAGCCGGGCGATGTGGTGATCGAGATCGGCCCCGGCCTCGGTGCGCTGACCAAGCCGCTGCTGCAGCGTCTAGACCATCTGCATGTGGTGGAAATCGACCGCGACATCATCAGCCGCCTGCGCGGCGAGATCTCGCCCAAGCGGCTGACCATCCACGAGGGCGACGCGCTGGCCTTCGATTTTGGCAGCGTCTGCGACGGCCCGTTCAAGCTGGTCGGCAACCTGCCGTACAACATTTCCACCCCGCTGCTGTTCCACCTCGCCTGCTACGGCAACCGCGTCACCGACATGCATTTCATGCTGCAAAAAGAGGTGGTCGACCGCATGGTGGCGGCGCCGTCGACCCCGGATTACGGCCGTCTGACGGTGATGTTGCAGTACCGTTTCGACATGGAACAGATCTTGCTGGTACCGCCGGGTGCATTCTACCCGCCACCGAAAGTGGATTCCGCGGTGGTAAGGATGATTCCTGATGCCGGTCGCTGTGGGGTGGCAACCGACGAGGCGCTGCTGGAAGAGATCGTGGCGCAGGCCTTTGGCCAGCGGCGCAAGACCTTGCGCAACAACCTCAAGGGCGTGATCAGCGACGAGGCCTTGCAGTCGCTGGGTATCGACCCGGCCGCCCGTGCCGAGACGTTGAGCGTGCAGCAGTATGTGGCGCTGGCCAACCATCTGGCCGCCGCGCGCGGCTGACCATGTTGCGCTGCGGCTTGCTGTACCAGGTTGGCCGCAGCACAATCCGTTCTGAATGATGCGGACCGTGCCGCACCACGATGCTGGCTGTCACAGGAATTAAAGGAAAAGCGATGATTCGTTTCAACAATGTCCACAAGTGGTTCAAGGACTTGCACGTACTGAACGGGATTGACCTGCAGGTGGCGCAGGGTGAAGTGGTGGTGGTGTGCGGGCCGTCCGGCTCCGGCAAGTCGACCATGATCCGCACCGTGAACCAGCTGGAAAGCATCAACGAGGGCGAGATCTGGGTCGACGGCAAGAACGTCGCCGATCCGAAAACCGATCTCAACGCGCTGCGCGCCGAAGTCGGTTTCGTGTTCCAGCACTTCAACCTCTACCCGCACCTGTCGGTGGTGGACAACATCACGCTGTCGCCGATCAAGGTCAAGGGCATGGACAAGGCCGCCGCCGACAAGCAGGCGGTCGCGCTGCTGGAGCGGGTCGGCCTCGCCCACAAGAAGGATGCCTTCCCGGCGCAGCTGTCCGGCGGCCAGCAGCAACGCGTGGCCATCGCCCGCGGCCTGGCGATGGAACCGCGGGTGATGCTGTTCGACGAACCGACCTCCGCGCTGGACCCGGAGATGATCGGCGAAGTACTGAAGGTGATGAAGGATCTGGCCGAATCCGGCATGACCATGATGGTGGTCACCCACGAAATGGGCTTTGCCCGCGAAGTGGCCGACCGGGTGGTGTTCATCGACCACGGCAAGATCGTGGAACAGGCGCCGCCGGAAGAGTTTTTCAAGAACCCGCAACACGAACGGGCACAACAGTTTTTACGGCAATTGCTCACCCCGATGAGCTGATTGCCTGCCGGCACCGCCGCACTGGCGGTGTCAGGTTTCCGGGCCATACCTAGCCGGTACGGCTTGATAAAAGCAGCAAAACCCAAGAGAAAATGGAGAAACCAATGCGTTTTACGACTCGTCTGCTGACTACTGCTGTCATCGCTTCCGCTTTTGCCGCTCCGGCCATGGCCGAAGGTACCCTGGACAAGATCAAGAGCTCCGGCGTGATCGTGCTCGGTCACCGTGATGCCTCGATCCCGTTCTCCTACCTGGCGAACGACCCGACCAAGCCGATCGGTTACTCGCACGACCTGCAGCTGAAGGTGGTCGAGGCGGTCAAGAAACAGCTGAAGATGCCTAACCTGCAGGTGCGCTACAACCTGGTGACCTCGCAGACCCGCATCCCGCTGGTACAGAACGGCACCGTGGACCTGGAGTGCGGCTCCACTACCAACAACCTGGAGCGCCAGAAGCAGGTTGCCTTCTCCGTCGGCATCTTCGAAATCGGTACCCGCCTGATGACCGCCAAGACTTCCGGCATCAAGGACTTCCCGGACCTGAAGGGCAAGAACGTGGTGACCACCGCCGGTACCACTTCCGAGCGTCTGCTGAAGGCGATGAACGCCGAGAAGCAGATGGGCATGAACATCATCTCCGCCAAGGACCACGGCGAATCGTTCCTGATGCTGGAATCGGGCCGTGCCGTCGCCTTCATGATGGACGATGCGCTGCTGTACGGTGAAATGGCCAAGGCCAAGAACCCGGGCAACTGGGTCGTGACCGGCAAGCCGCAGTCGTTCGAAATCTACGGCTGCATGCTGCGCAAGGAAGATGCGGCATTCAAGAAAGTGGTCGACGACGCGATCAAGGCCACCTTCAAGTCCGGCGAAGTGAACAAGATCTACAGCAAGTGGTTCATGGCGCCGGTGCCACCAAAAGGCCTGAACCTGAACTTCCCGATGTCCGACGAGTTCAAGGCGCTGGTGGCCAAGCCGACAGACAAGTCTGCCGAGGAAATGTAAGCAGCTTGTTGGTAATGACGGAGCGGGTTTTCTGAAGCAAGCGTGAAACGAGACCGGGACCGGGCGGCAACGCCCGGAAACCCGCTCCCGGAGGGGCGCTGCTGGCGCCCCTTTTCTTTTGGAGAAGTCAATGAATTACAACTGGGACTGGAACATCTTCTTCAAGTCCACAGGCATCGGCAGCGAAATCTACCTCGACTGGTTCGTGTCCGGTCTGGGCTGGACCATCGCGGTGGCGCTGATGGCCTGGATCATCGCCCTGCTGCTGGGGTCGGTGCTGGGCGTGATGCGCACCCTGCCGGGCAAGGTGCTGCCGGCGATTGCCACCGCCTATGTCGAGCTGTTCCGCAACGTGCCGCTGCTGGTGCAGCTGTTCCTCTGGTATTTCGTGGTACCGGACTACCTGCCGGAGCCGCTGCAGATCTGGTTCAAGCAGGACCTGAACCCGGCGACCTCGGCCTATATCTCGGTGGTGGTGTGCCTGGCGCTGTTTACCGCAGCGCGGGTGTGCGAGCAGGTGCGCACCGGCATCCAGGCGCTGCCCCGTGGCCAGAGTGCCGCCGCGCTGGCGGTCGGTTTCAGCATCGGGCAGACCTATCGCCACGTGCTGCTGCCGCAGGCGTTCCGCATCATCATCCCGCCGCTCACCAGCGAGTTTCTCAACATCTTCAAGAACTCCTCGGTGGCGTCGCTGATCGGCCTGATGGAGCTGCTGGCGCAGACCAAGCAGACCGCGGAATTCAGTGCCAACATCTTTGAAGCGTTTACCCTGGCCACGGTGATCTACTTCGTGCTCAACATGAGCCTGATGACGCTGATGAGCCTGGTGGAGAAGAAAGTGCGCATTCCCGGCATGATGGGAGGGGCCAAATAATGGATTTCAGCCAGATTATCCCGTCGTTGCCCAGCCTGTGGGACGGCATGAAACTGACGCTGCAGCTGCTGTTGCTGGCGGTCGCGGGCGGCATTGCCCTCGGTACCGTGCTGGCACTGGCGCGCATGTCCAACAGCGCGCTGCTGTCCGGTTTCGCCAAGGCCTACGTCAACTACTTCCGCTCCATCCCGCTGCTGCTGGTGATCACCTGGTTCTACCTGGCGGTGCCGATGATCCTGAACTGGATCACCGGCGAGTTCGTCGCCGTCGGCGCCTTCACCTCCTGCCTGGTGGCGTTCGTGATGTTCGAGGCGGCCTACTACTGCGAGATCGTGCGTGCCGGTATCCAGTCGATCTCCAAGGGGCAGATCAACGCCGCCTACGCCGTGGGCATGACCTACAGCCAGGCGATGCGCCTGATCATCCTGCCGCAGGCGTTCCGCAAGATGACCCCGCTGCTGCTGCAGCAGACCATCATCCTGTTCCAGGACACCTCGCTGGTGTATGCAGTCGGTTTGATCGACTTCCTCAATGCCGCGCGCGCGCGCGGCGACATCATGGGGCAATCGCACGAGTTCCTGATTTTTGCCGGTGCGGTGTACTTTGTTATCAGTTTCGGCGCGTCCACTCTGGTGAAGCGTCTGCAGAAGAGGTTGGCAGTATGAGCATGATCGAGATCAAGAACGTCAGCAAATGGTACGGTGACTTCCAGGTGCTCACCGATTGCACGACCGACGTCAAGAAAGGCGAAGTGGTGGTGGTGTGCGGCCCGTCCGGTTCCGGCAAGTCCACGCTGATCAAGACCGTCAACGCGCTGGAGCCGTTCCAGAAGGGCGACATCATCGTCGACGGCATCTCGGTGGGCGATCCGAAGACCGACCTGCCCAAGCTACGCGCCCGCATCGGCATGGTGTTCCAGAACTTCGAACTGTTCCCGCACCTGTCGATCACCGAGAACCTGACCATCGCGCAGCAGCGCGTGCTCGGCCGCAGCAAGGACGAGGCGATGCAGAAAGGCATGCACTACCTCGACCGCGTCGGCCTCAAGGCACAGGCCAACAAGTTCCCCGGCCAGCTGTCCGGCGGCCAGCAGCAGCGCGTGGCGATTGCCCGCGCGCTGGCGATGGACCCGATCGCGATGCTGTTCGACGAACCGACGTCGGCGCTGGACCCGGAGATGGTCAACGAAGTGCTGGACGTGATGGTGGAGCTGGCGCACGAAGGCATGACCATGATGTGCGTGACCCACGAGATGGGCTTTGCGCGCAAGGTGGCCAACCGCGTGATCTTCATGGACCGCGGTGCCATCGTCGAGGACTGCGAGAAGGAAGAATTCTTCGGCAATATCGACGCCCGCTCCGAGCGTGCGCGCCAGTTCCTGTCGAAGATCCTGGCGCACTGAGCAAGCGTCTGGCCGCCGCCGTTGCGGCCAACCTGGCACCGACAACGCCACCCTCGCGGTGGCGTTTTTTTACGCCTGCGGCCGCGGGTGTGGTTTTTTCCCCCGTCATGGTTGCGCTGGGTCATGCCTGACATCGAGCACTCATGATCACGGTTTTGTTTGACGATGGCATCCGCTAATATCGCCGACATGTACACCACCATCTATCTTGGCCGCCAACCGATTGTCGATGTCCAGCAGCAGCGCGTGGCCTACGAACTGCTGTTCCGCTCCGGGCCGGAAAACCGCGCGCTGTTCCAGGATGACGTCAACGCCACCGCCTCGGTGATCCGCCACACCTTCATCGATCTGGGCATGTCGCGGGTGCTGGAAGGCTGTCCCGGCTTCATCAATGTCAATGAACGGCTGCTGAAAAGCCCGGTGCTGGACTTGCTGCCGCCGGAGAGCATCATTCTCGAGATCCTGGAAAGCGTGCCGCTGGACGACTCGGTGCGCGAGCGCTGCCGCGAACTGCAGGCGCGCGGCTACCGGCTGGCGCTGGACGACGTCAGTGACATCACCCCGGAAATCCAGGCGATGCTGCCGCTGGTGTCCTACCTGAAGATCGACCTGCAGCAGGTATCGCTGGCGCGGCTGCCGGCACTGCTGCAGCGGCTGCAGGGCTACCGCGGCCAGCTGCTGGCGGAGAAAGTGGACAGCTACGAGCAGTTCGAGCGCTGCCGCGAGCTGGGCATCCGCCTGTTCCAGGGCTACTTCTTCGCCAAGCCGACCATCATGCAGCAGAACCGCGCCCATCCGCACCGCGCGCTGATGCTGCGCCTGCTGGGGCTGGTGATGCAGGACGCCGAGCTGCTGGAACTGGAAGAGGTGTTCAAGGGCGCGCCGGACATGGTGGTCAGCCTGCTGAAGCTGGTCAACGCCGCGGAAAACTACGGTCGCCCGGTGCGCTCCATCCGCGAGGCGCTGACCATGCTCGGCTCGTCACGGCTGAAGCGCTGGGCGCTGGTCATCCTGTTCGCCGCCGACTGCCGCCCGGACAGCGGCCCCAGCCCGCTGCTGGAAATGGCGGCGGTGCGCGGCCGCATGATGGAGCTGCTCGCGCCGCCGGCCGAGCGCGACGAGGCGTTCATGACCGGCATCCTGTCGCTGGCCGACAGCCTGCTGGGTATGAGCATGCAGTCGCTGGTGGCGTCGCTGGCGCTGCGCGACAAGGTGCTGCAGGCCCTGCTGTACCGCGAGGGCATGCTTGGCGACCTGCTGGCGCAGACCGAGCTGGCCGAGTGCCGCGAGGCGCAGGCGCCGCTGCCGACGCTAGCGGCTGACAACTTCAACCAGGTGCAGCTGGAAGCGCTGGAGTGGGTGCGCAAGATGTGGAGTGACGACTTCCTCACCTGAGCGGTGAGGCCGGGGGCACAAGGTTGGCCGCAAGCCGTTGCGGCCAACCTTGTGCTTAGACGATGTCGAGGTGATCGAGCCCGCCCAGCGGATCGCTGTGCTTGCTCTCCTCGCCGTAGAGCTTGATCTTCAGGCGCAGGTCGTTGACCGAGTCGGCGTTGCGCAGCGCGTCCTCGAAGCTGATCTGGCCGCTCTCGTACAGCTCGAACAACGCCTGGTCGAAGGTCTGCATCCCAGTCTCGCGCGAGCGGCCCATCACCTCCTTGATGCCGGACACCTCGCCCTTGAAGATCAGGTCGGCGATCAGCGGGCTGTTGAGCAGGATTTCCACCGCCGCGACGCGGCCCTTGACCTGCTTCAGCGGAATCAGCCGCTGCGACACGATGGCGCGCATGTTCAGCGACAGATCCATCAGCACCTGCTGGTGGCGCTCTTCCGGGAAGAAGTTGAGGATGCGGTCCAGCGCCTGGTTGGCGTTGTTGGCGTGCAGCGTGGCCAGGCACAGGTGGCCGGTCTCGGCGAACTGCAGGCCGTACATCATTGATTCGCGGTCGCGGATCTCGCCCATCAGGATCACGTCCGGCGCCTGGCGCAGCGTGTTCTTCAGCGCCACCTCCCAGCTCTCGGTGTCCACACCGATCTCGCGCTGGGTGATGATGCTCTTCTTGTGCTGGTGCACGTACTCGATCGGGTCTTCCAGGGTGATGATGTGGTCGGCCGCGGTGCTGTTGCGCCAGTCCACCAGCCCCGCCAGCGAGGTGGATTTGCCGGAGCCGGTGCCGCCGACGAAGATCACCAGCCCGCGCTTGATCATCGCCACGTCCTTCAGCACCGCCGGCATTTTCAGCTGGTCCAGCGTCGGGATCTCGGTGTTGATCTTGCGCAGCACCATGCCGGCCTTGCCCTGCTGCATGTAGGCGCTGACGCGGAAGCGGCCGATGCCGGGCGGGCTGATGGCGAAGTTGGCCTCGGAGCTGGATTCGAACTCCTCCATCTGGCGGTCATTCATCACCGAGCGCACCAGCTCCTTGCAGTGCTGCGCGGTCAGCGCCTGCGGCGCCACCGGAGTGATCTTGCCGTCGATCTTCATCGCCGGCGGAAAATCGGAGGTGATGAAGATGTCGGAGGCGTTCTTGCTGGCGGCGTGCTTGAGCAGATCGTGGATGAATTTTGATGCCTGGTCCTTTTCCATGCGCTACTTCCTCGCTTAGAACGCGTCCTTGTTGGAAGCCTTTTGTCGGGCTTCCTGAATCGAAATCACATTGCGCCGCACCAGTTCCTGCAGGCACATGTCCATGGTCTGCATGCCGTACTGCTGGCCGGTCTGGATCATCGAGTTGATCTGCGCGATCTTGTTTTCGCGGATCAGGTTGCGGATCGCCGGGGTGCCGATCATGATTTCATGGGCGGCGACGCGGCCGCTTTCGTCCTTGGTCTTCAGCAGCGTCTGCGAAATCACCGCACGCAGGCTTTCCGACAGCATGGCGCGTACCATTTCCTTTTCGCCGGCCGGGAACACGTCGACAATACGGTCGACGGTCTTGGCGGCGCCGCTGGTGTGCAGGGTGCCGAACACCAGGTGGCCGGTTTCGGCGGCGGTCAGCGCCAGGCGGATGGTTTCCAGGTCACGCATCTCGCCGACCAGGATCACGTCCGGGTCCTCGCGCAGCGCGCTCTTCAGCGCGTTGGCGAAGCTCTGCGTCTGGGCGCCGAGTTCGCGCTGGTTGATCAGCCCCTTCTTGCTTTCGTGCACGAATTCGATCGGGTCTTCCACCGTCAGGATGTGCGAATACTGGTTCTCGTTGACGTAGTCGACCATCGCCGCCAGCGTGGTGGACTTGCCGGAGCCGGTCGGGCCGGTGACCAGCACGATGCCGCGCGGCAAGTCGGCGATCTCGCGGAAGATCTTCGGCGCGTTGAGATCCTCCAGCGACAGCACCTTGGACGGAATCACGCGGAATACCGCGGCGATACCGCGGTTCTGCTGGAACACGTTGACGCGGAAACGGGCGATGCCCGGCAGCTCGAAGGAGAAGTCGCACTCGAAGATCTCTTCGAAGGCCTTGCGCTGGTGGTCGTTCATGATGTCGTACACCATGTCGTGCACGTCATGGTGCGCCATCGGCGGCAGGTTGATGCGGCGGATGTCGCCGTGTACCCGTATGATCGGTGGCAGTCCGGACGACAGGTGCAGGTCCGATGCCTTGTTTTTGACCGTAAAGGCCAGAAGTTCGGAAATTTCCATATAATTTCTCCGCGTCCGCAACAATGCCGGGTTCATCGAGTGATGCGGACGATTGTAACGCCGCCGGGTGCCGCTGCCCACTGAGGCCGCGGCCACCGGCGGAAGAGAGAGCGAGCAGACGATGACAGATATCAGCAGCACCCTGCAACGGGTGAGCGCGGCGATCGGCAGTGCGGCACAGGCGGCCGGCCGCGATGGCGACAGCGTGACCTTGCTGGCGGTGAGCAAGACCTTTCCGGCGGCGGCGGTGCGCGAAGCCTACGCCGCCGGCCAGCGCCGCTTTGGCGAGAACTACGTGCAGGAGCTGCAGGCCAAGGCTGCCGAGCTGCAGGATCTGGCGCTGGAGTGGCATTTCATCGGCCCGCTGCAATCGAACAAGACGCGGCCGGTGGCGGAACTGGCACACTGGGTGCATTCGGTGGAACGGCTGAAGATCGCCGAACGGCTGTCGGCGCAGCGCCCGGCGACACTGCCGCAGCTGAATGTCTGCATCCAGGTCAACGTCTCCGGCGAGGACAGCAAGAGCGGCTGCGCGCCGGACGAGGTGCTGCCGCTGGCGCAGGCCATCGCCGCCTTGCCCGGCCTGCGGCTGCGCGGGCTGATGTGCATTCCGGAGCCGACGCAGGATGCGGCAACGTTGGCCGCACGCTTCGGCGTGCTGGCGACGCTGCAGCAGCGACTGGCGGCGGCCGGCATCGCCACCGACACGCTGTCGATGGGCATGTCCGCCGACATGGCGGCGGCGATCGCCGCCGGCAGCACCATGGTGCGCGTCGGCACCGCGATCTTCGGCGCGCGCCACTACGGCTAACCATCCAACCATGTTTCGCCAGCGGGCGAAGCAACAAGAACCAGGGGAAAACCATGCGTATCACGTTCATCGGTGGCGGCAATATGGCCTCCGCCATCATTTCCGGTCTCTGCCAGCAGCCCGGCCAGCAGATCAGCGTGGTGGAGCTGCACGAAGACAAGCGCGCCAGCCTGCAGGCCGAATTCGGCGTCACCGCGCTGGCGGCGCTGCCGGACCGCTTTGCCGCCGACGAGGTGGTGCTGCTGGCGGTCAAGCCGCAGGCACTGCAGGCGGTGTGCCAGCAACTGGCGCCGCGCCTGCACGGTGCGCTGGTGGTGTCGATCGCCGCCGGGGTGCGCCTGGAGGCGCTGAGCCGCTGGCTGGGCAGCTCGCGCATCGTGCGGGTGATGCCCAACACCCCGGCCATGGTCGGCAAGGGCGTGTCCGGGCTGTATGCCGCCGCCGATATCGGCGAAGCGGATCGCCGCACCGCGGAAGGCATCATGCAGGCGGTCGGCATCACCAGCTGGCTGGAGACCGAGGGTGGCATCGACGACATCACCAGCGTCTCCGGCAGCGGCCCGGCCTACGTGTTCTACTTTATCGAGAGCATGATCGAGGGCGCCTGCCAGGTCGGCTTCAGCGAGCAGGAAGCGCGGGCACTGGTGCTGGGCACCTTCGAGGGCGCGGTGGAGCTGGCCAGGCAAAGCCCACTGCCGGTGGCAACCTTGCGCACCAACGTGATGTCCAAGGGCGGGACCACCGAGCGCGCCATCGCCCGTTTCGAGGCCGAGGGTGTCAAGGCGGCGATCATCGCCGGGGCGCTGGACTGCCGCGCCCGCTCGGTGGAGCTGGGTGACCTGTTGAGCAAGGACGGCGAATGATGCTGCTGGAAACACTGCAATTCCTGATCAAGACCATCAGCGAGCTGTTCGTGCTGGTGCTGCTGATGCGTTTTTACCTGCAGGTGGCGCGGGCGCCGTTCAAGCATCCGCTGACCCAGTTCGTGATCGCGGTCAGCAATTTTGCGGTGTTGCCGTTGCGGCGCTGGATTCCGGCGTGGCGCAGTTATGACACCGCCACCATGGTGCTGGCCTGGGTGGTATCGCTGCTGGCACTGATCAGCATCCTGCTGCTCAACCCGCTGCCCTACGACCTGCTGCACCCGCAGAGCTGGCTGGCGCTGACGCTGCTGGCGCTGCTCGACGTGTTCCGCCTGTCGCTGTACCTGCTGATGGGCGCGGTGTTCGTGCTGGCGATCCTCAGCTGGGTCAATCCCTACAACGGCCTGCGCCCGGTACTGGAAGCGCTGACCCGACCCTACCTGCGCCCCTTCCAGCGCGCGGTGATCGGCGGCGTCGACCTGTCGCCGCTGGTGTTGCTGCTGGTGATCCAGGTGATCCTGATGCTGCCGGTCCGGATGCTGGAAATGTCTTTCTTGATGCAACTCAAGATGGCAGTATGAGCATTCAGTTATCAAGTAGCGTCGCCTTGCCTGGCTACGGAGTCAGGTCAGGGGTTTGATCCTGTGGAGAACTTTGCATGAAAAAAATGCTATTGGCCGCTGTGGCCCTGGGCGTGCTGGCCACCCCCGCTTTTGCCAACCTGCAGCTGGCGCAGAAATACGCCTGTGTCGCCTGTCACGCGGTCGACAAGAAGATTGTCGGCCCGGCCTACAAGGATGTCGCCAAGAAATACGCGGGCGACAAGAGTGCCGAAGCCAAGCTGGTGGCCAAGGTCAAGGCCGGTGGTTCCGGCGTCTGGGGTCCGATCCCAATGCCGGCTCACCCGCAGGTCAGCGATGCCGATCTGAAAACGCTGGTGAAGTGGGTCTTGAGCCAGAAGTAATCATGTTTTATGCAACATAAAGCGCCGCGAGGCGCTTTTGTTGCGTTGGCGCGGTGCCATTTGCCGCCGCGGCCGCTTTCCGTGTTTCTTGCCAATGTCTTAAGTCGGGCCTTAATCGGCCTGCCCTCTTGAGTTCACCCCCGTTCGGCACTATATACACAAGATAAAAGACAGTTGTGACGGAGATGGCGTACGGATTGTGTTGCACTTTCCTTATGCCGTCGGTAATCTTCCACGCCTGTTGCCACAACTTTATAGCTGGAAGCATCAAACTATGGCCAAGCTGACTGAACAAGACATCATCAACTGGTCCGGCGATGACTACATGAACGCCGACCATCTTGAGTTCTTCAAGGAGCGCTTGTTGAACATGCAACAAGAGCTGTTGAGCAACGCCAGTGCCACGGCTAGCCACCTGCAGGAGCAGGAAGCCACGCCCGATCCGGCGGATCGCGCCACACTGGAAGAAGAGTATGCGCTGGAGCTGCGCACCCGCGACCGCGAGCGCAAGCTGCTGCAGAAGATCCAGTCCACCCTGCGTTTGATCGAAGACGGCAGCTACGGCTATTGCGAAGACACCGGTGAGCCGATCGGCCTCAAGCGCCTGCTGGCCCGCCCGACAGCATCGCTGTCGGTGGAAGCGCAGGAGCGTCGCGAACGCATGAAGCGCCAGTACGCCGACTGAGCACAAGGTTGGCCGCATTGCCCAACGAAAGCACCCTTCGGGGTGCTTTTGCTTTTTATTGGCCATTATTTTGGCAAAGCCTGCCAATGGCACTGTTTTATGGCCGACCGTTTGGCAGGTCATGCCACGACGGTGTGACGTAGCGGCGTCAAAAAATCGCCGGCCACGATACGGTTTAGGGCTTGGCATGGCTGGGTGAAGCGGGTAATGTTGCTATGCAAACAAAAGAGACCAAGGACACAGCAATGCACCGCCAGACCGACGACGTCAGAATCCGAGACATCAAAGAACTGCTCCCGCCGATTGCTCACCTGTACGAGCTGCCGATCAACGAATCCGCCGCCGAGCTGATCTTCAACGCCCGTCGTGACATTGCCCGTCTGCTGCGTGCCGAGGACGACCGCCTGCTGGTGGTGATCGGCCCCTGTTCCATCCACGATCCGGCTGCGGCGGAAGAATACGCCCGCCGCCTGCTGCCGCTGCGCCAGAAGTACGCGGGCGACCTGCAGATCGTGATGCGTGTCTACTTTGAAAAACCGCGCACCACCGTCGGCTGGAAAGGTCTGATCAACGACCCGCACCTCGACGAGTCCTACGACATCAATACCGGCCTGCGCCTGGCGCGTCGCCTGCTGCTCAACCTCAACAGCATGGGCATGCCGGCGGCCACCGAATTCCTCGACATGATCACGCCGCAGTATCTGGCCGACCTGATCAGCTGGGGTGCCATCGGCGCGCGCACCACCGAATCGCAGGTGCACCGCGAGCTGGCCTCCGGCCTGTCCTGCCCGGTCGGTTTCAAGAACGGCACCGACGGCAACCTCAAGATCGCGGTGGATGCCATCCGCTCTGCCAGTGTGTCGCACCACTTCCTGTCGGTGACCAAGACCGGTCATTCCGCCATCGTCGAGACTGGCGGCAACCCGGACTGCCACGTGATCCTGCGCGGCGGCAAGGAGCCGAACTACGAGGCACGCTACGTTCAGGCCGCCGCCGCCGAGCTGGCCGCCGTCGGCCTGCCGCAGAAGCTGATGGTCGACTTCAGCCATGCCAACAGCCGCAAGGACTACCGTCGCCAGATGGAAGTGTGCGACGACATCGCCGCGCAACTGGCGGCCGGTGATCAGCACATCTTCGGCGTGATGGTGGAAAGCCACCTGGTGGAAGGCCGCCAGGACCTGAAACCGGGCTGCGAACTGACCTACGGCCAGAGCATCACCGATGCCTGCATCGGCTGGGACAATACCGAAGCGCTGCTGCAGACGCTGGCCGACGCGGTCCAGGCGCGCCGCGCCAAGGTTGGCGTGCCGTCCGGCAAGTAAGCCTGCCACCGATAAAAAAAGCCCGGAGCGTGCTCCGGGCTTTTTTCATGCAGGCGTTGGCCGCGCTTCAGTCCTTGCCGTCCAGGATATTGCCGAGGCCGCCGAGCAGCGAACCCTGCTCGCTGCCGCCGCCGCCGGCCTTGGGGCTGGCGGCGACGATGCGGTCGGCCAGCCGCGACAGTGGCAGCGACTGCAGCCACACGTGGCCGGGGCCGGTCAGTTTGGCGAAGAACAGCCCTTCGCCGCCGAACAGCGCCGACTTCAGCTTGCCGACGTACTCGATGTCGAAATCCACCGTCGGCTGGTAGGCCACTACGCAGCCGGTATCGACGCGCAGCACCTCGCCCGGCTGCAGCTGGCGGCTGGTCAGCGTGCCGCCGGCGTGCAGGAACACGTAACCGTCACCGTCCAGCTTCTGCATGATGAAGCCCTCGCCGCCGAACAGGCCGGTGCCGATCTTCTTCTGGAACGCGAGGCTGAGGCTGACGCCCTTGGCGGCGGCGAGGAAGCTGTCCTTCTGCGCGTACAGCGTGCCGCCCAGCTCCAAGAGGTGTACCGGCACGATCTTGCCGGGATAGCTGGCGGCAAAGGCGACGCGGCGCTTGCGCTGGCCCTGGTTGAGGTAGACGGTGGTGAACAGCGACTCGCCGGTGATCAGCCGTTTGCCGGCGCCGAGCAGCTTGCCCAGCAGCCCGCTCTGCACCGCCGAGCCGTCACCGAAGACGGTGTCCATGCTGACATCGTCTTCCATGTAGTACAGCGCGCCGGCCTCGCCGACCGCGGCCTCGCCGGGGTCCAGCTCCACTTCGACGTACTGCATGTCGTCGCCGAAGATCTGGTAGTCGATCACATCCATTGCCATCTCGCTCTCCTTGGGCACCGTTGCCGGCATGCGTTCATGCTAGCGGCTGGCCATGCCAAATGCAAAGCGGGATGAGGCAGCCGCGCCGCTTCAGTGCGGCTCGCGATCCTGCGCCGGCGGGGCGGCGTCGGCCGGCGGCTGCTTCGGCGGCCGCAGCAGCATGATCCACAGGTGGAACACGATGCCGGCCAGTGGCACCAGGCCGAGGATGACCACGAAGACCCATTCGAGGGGGGAGAAAAGTTCGCTCATCGGTATAGTGTACGCAGCGCGGCGGCGGCGGCCAAGGGGCGGCGGCCGGTTACAAAGTGGCAAACCAAATACATCTTCAAATACAATGGCAGGATGATGACATCTCTTGCCTTGTTGCCGGCCGGACTGCGCCGGCGTCTGCAGCGCTGGTGGCCGGAGCCGCTGGTGATCGGCCGCCGCGAACAGCTGGCGGTCGCCGCCGCCGCGCTGTTTGCCATCGCGCTGACCGGCCTGTTCACCGCGCTGACCCTGGGGCCGGCACCGCTGCTGGTGGCGTCGATGGGTGCGGCGGCGGTGCTGCTGTACACGCTGCCCAGCAGCCCGCTGGCGCAGCCGTGGCCACTGCTGGGTGGCCACCTGGTGTCGGCTGCCATCGGCGTCGCCTGCGCGCAGTGGCTGCCGTGGCCGTGGCTGGCGGCCGGCGTCGCGGTTGGGCTGGCCATCTTCGCCATGATCGCCTTGCGCTGCCTGCATCCGCCCGGTGGTGCCATCGCGCTGAACGCGGTGGTCGGCGGCCCGGCGGTGCAGGCGATGGGCTACGGCTTTGTCGCGCTGGTGCTGTGCAATGCGCTGCTGATGCTGGCGCTAGCGTGGCTGCTCAACAATTACCTGCTGCGCCGTCCCTACCCGCGTGCGCTGCCGCCGCCCAACCGCCACCTGATCCGCGATCCGGCGCCGCTAGCGCGGCTGGGCATCCGCGAGGAAGACATGGAAGCGGCGCTGGCCGGCTTCAACCACCTGCTCGACATCAGCCGCAGCGATCTGGAGCAGGTGATGACGCTGGCGGAGATGCACGCCTACCGGCGCCGGCTGGGCGACATCCGCTGCCGCGACATCATGTCGCGCGACGTGATCAGCCTGCGCTCGGACACCGCACTGCAGGAGGCGTGGCGGCTGCTGCGCCAGCACAAGGTGCGCGCCTTGCCGGTGGTCACCGATAGCGGCCAAGTGCTGGGCATGGTGTCGCTGGTGGACTTCCTCAAGCGGCTGGACGGTTCGCCGCAGGGGCTGCGCGAACGGCTGGCGCGCCTGCTCAGCGGCCGTGCCGGCGACAGCCGGGTGGCGGCGATCATGAGCAGCACCCTGATCAGCGTGCGCGACGACCTGCACCTGGTGGAGCTGGTGCCGCTGTTTGCTGACCGCGGCCTGCATCATGTGCCGGTGCTGGCCGGCGACGGCACGCTGGCCGGCGTGATCAGCCAGTCCGACCTGATCGCCGCGCTGTTCCGCGACCGCCTGTCCGGCGCCTGATGCGGCCAACCTTGGCCGCAAGCCAAAAAAAACGCCACTCCGCAGAGTGGCGTTTTGCATGGCGGGTGCAGCTTACTTCACGATCTGCGCCAGCTGGCCTTTCAGGTACAGGTTGGCCATGGTGTCGAGGCTGACCGGCTTGATCTTGCTGGCCATGCCGGCGGCGCCGAATGCTTCGTAGCGGGCGATCACGATGTCGCGCATCGCCACGGTGCTGGCGGCCAGGTATTTGCGCGGGTCGAATTCCTTCGGGTTCTGCGCCAGGAAGCGGCGGATGGCGCCGGTGGAGGCCAGGCGCAGGTCGGTGTCGATGTTCACCTTGCGCACGCCGTGCTTGATGCCTTCCACGATCTCTTCCACCGGCACGCCGTAGGTCTCGCCCAGCTCGCCGCCGAATTCGTTGATGATCTGCAGCCATTCCTGCGGCACGCTGGAAGAGCCGTGCATCACCAGGTGGGTGTTGGGGATGCGGGCGTGGATTTCCTTGATGCGGTCGATGCGCAGCACGTCGCCGGTCGGCTTCTTGCTGAACTTGTAGGCGCCGTGGCTGGTGCCGATGGCGATCGCCAGCGCGTCGACGCCGGTGTCCTTCACGAACTGGGCGGCTTCTTCCGGATCGGTCAGCAGCTGGCTGTGGTCGAGCACGCCTTCGGCGCCGACGCCGTCTTCCTCGCCGGCCATGCCGGTTTCCAAGGAGCCCAGGCAGCCGATCTCACCCTCCACCGACACGCCGCAGGCGTGGGCGAAGTTCACCACGGTGCGGGTCACGTCAACGTTGTAGTCGTAGTCGGCCGGGGTCTTGCCGTCGGACTTCAGCGAGCCGTCCATCATCACCGAGGAGAAGCCGAGCTGGATCGAGCGCTGGCACACGTCCGGGCTGGTGCCGTGGTCCTGGTGCATCACCACCGGGATATGCGGGAATTCTTCCACCGCCGCCAGGATCAGGTGGCGCAGGAACGGTGCGCCGGCGTATTTGCGCGCGCCGGCCGAGGCCTGAACGATCACCGGGGCGTCGACCTTGTCGGCGGCTTCCATGATGGCGCGCATCTGTTCCAGGTTGTTGACGTTGAAGGCCGGCAGGCCGTAGCTGAATTCTGCTGCGTGGTCCAGCAGCTGACGCATCGAAACGAGTGCCATGGGTGAGTCTCCAGTAGTTGAATGCTTGTCGCGCCCGCCGTGGCCGGCGCGGAAAAAGGTTGGCCGCGTCAGGCGCGGCTGACGGTGCTCAGCGCCACACCGGCGGCCATGAAGGAGCCACCGGCAAAACGGTTCATCATGCGCTGGCGCAGCGGGCTGGTGATCCAGTGCTTGAGCTTGGCGCCGCCGAAGGCGTACACCACCTGCCAGCTGCTCTCGATCACGTAGAAGGTGCCGGCCAGCACCACCAGCTGCGGCATTTGCGGCGCATCGGCGCGCATGAACTGCGGGAACAGCGCGGCAAAGAACACGAAGGCCTTCGGGTTGCTCATCGCCACCAGGAAGCCGGTGCGGAAACGCTGCCAGTTGCTGACGGCGGCCACGCCGTCGTCGTCACTGTCGCTGCCCATGCGCTCGCTGACCGGCGCGCGCCAGGCCTGGTAGCCCAGCCACACCAGATAGGCGGCACCGGCGTACTTGACGAAGGAGAACAGCTGCTCCGAGGTGGCCAGCAGCGCGCCGAGACCGGCGGCGGAACCGCCCATGATCAGCCCCAGCGCCAGCAGCAGGCCGGCCATGGTCGGCAGCGCACCGCGCAGGCCGAAGCGGATGCCGTGGCTCATCGCCAGCAGCATGTTGGGACCGGGGGTCGCCGACACGAAAAACACGGTGACGACGAAGATCAGCCAGGTATCGAAGGCCATGGGCGCTGCTCCTTGCATCGGTAATGGGGGTGTTGCCGAGTCTAGGCGCAACGCCTGTACCCGGCAAGTTACAGCGCCACCGTTACGGCCAAGGTTGGCCGCAACGGCGGGTGGTGCGTCAGGCGCGCGCGGCCAGCATCGCCACCGCCGGCAGTTCCTTGCCTTCGAGGAACTCGAGGAAGGCGCCGCCGCCGGTGGAGATATAGCTGATCTGCTCGGTCAGACCGTACTTGGCGATCGCCGCCAGGGTGTCGCCACCGCCGGCAATGGAGAACGCCGCCGAACCGGCAATCGCCTGGCCCAGCGCCTGGGTACCGTGGCTGAACTGCTCGATCTCGAACACGCCGACCGGGCCGTTCCACACCACGGTGCCGGCCTTGGCGACGATGTCGGCCAGTACCTTGGCCGAGTCCGGGCCGATGTCGAGGATCATGTCGTCGGCGCCGACCTCGGCCACGTTCTTCAGCGTGGCGGTGGCGGTGTCGGAGAACTCGCTGGCGCACACCACGTCGCTCGGCAGCGGCACGTCGCCGCCGCGGGCGCGGATCTTGGCGATCACGCGGCGGGCGTCGTCCACCAGATCGGCTTCGGCCAGCGACTTGCCGATGGTCTTGCCTTCGGCCAGCAGGAAGGTGTTGGCGATGCCGCCGCCGACGATCAGCTGGTCAACCTTGTCGGCCAGCGCCTCGAGGATGGTCAGCTTGGTCGACACCTTGGAGCCGGCGACGATGGCCACCAGCGGGCGGGCCGGCGCCAGCAGCGCCTTGCCCAGCGCGTCCAGCTCGGCGGCCAGCAGGATGCCGGCGCAGGCCACCGGGGCGAACTGCGCCACGGCGTGGGTGGACGCTTCGGCGCGGTGCGCGGTGCCGAAGGCGTCGTTGACGAAGATGTCGCACAGGCTGGCGTAGGCACGGCCCAGCGCTTCGTTGTTCTTTTTCTCGCCCTTGTTCAGGCGCACGTTTTCCAGCATCACCACCTCGCCTGCGGTCAGCGCCACGCCGGTTTGCCAGTCGGCAGCCACGGTCACGGTCTGGCCCAGCAACTCGGACAGGCGCGCGGCCACCGGGGCCAGGCTGTCTTCCGGCTGCGGCTCGCCTTCGGTCGGACGGCCGAGGTGGGTCATCAGGATCACGCTGGCACCGGCCTTCAGGCAGTGCTCGATCGACGGCAGGCTGGCGCGGATGCGGGTGTCGTCACCGATGACGCCATTCTTGAGCGGCACGTTCATGTCGACGCGGATCAGTACGCGCTTGCCGGCCAGCGCCAGGTCGGTCAGTTTCTTGAATTGCAATTTCATCTCCTCAGCTAGGTAGGGTGGGCGGTTCGGCCCACCATCGCCCGGAATGCGACGATCTGCCCGCAGGCAGATCGTCGCATTGCCGTTCAAACAACGGTGTGGGCCGGACGTGTCCGGCCCACCCTACCAGGCATGCGGCCAACCTTGCGGCCGGCGGCATGGTCTGGCTTTATTTTGCTGCAAACATCGCGCGCGCGGTCTTCAGCATCTGCTGGCAGAAGCCCCACTCGTTGTCGTACCAGGCCAGCACTTTCACCATGTTGCCGCCGGTGACCTTGGTCAGGCTGGCGTCGAAGATGGAGCCTTCGGTGCTGTGGTTGAAGTCGCTGGAAACCAGCGGCAGGGTGTTGTAACCCAGCGTACCCTTCATGCTGCCTTCGGACGCGGCCTTGACGATCTCGTTGATCTCGTCCTTGGTGGTGTCGCGGGACGCGGTGAAGGTCAGGTCAACCAGCGACACGTTGATGGTCGGCACGCGCACCGAGAAACCGTCCAGGCGGCCTTTCAGTTCCGGCAGCACCAGGCCGACGGCCTTGGCGGCGCCGGTCTTGGTCGGGATCAGGTTGTCGGTGGCGGAACGGGCGCGGCGCAGGTCCTTGTGACGCACGTCGGTCAGCACCTGGTCGTTGGTGAAGGCGTGAATGGTGGTCATCAGGCCCTTCTTGATGCCGATGGCGTCGTTCAGCGCCTTGGCCACCGGGGCCAGGCAGTTGGTGGTGCAGGACGCGTTGGACACCACGGTCATGTCGGCGGTCAGCACGTCGTGGTTGACGCCGTAGACGATGGTGGCGTCAACGTCGTCGCCGCCCGGGGCCGAGATCAGCACCTTCTTGGCGCCGGCGTTGATGTGTGCCTGGCACTTTTCCTTGCTGGTGAAGGCACCGGTGCATTCCAGTACCAGATCCACCTGCAGTGCGTCCCACGGCAGTTCGGCCGGGTTGCGGGTGGAGAAGAACGGGATGCGGTCGCCGTTGACGATCAGCGTGTTTTCGTCGTGGCTGACTTCGGCGGCAAAGCGGCCGTGCACGGTGTCGAACTTGGTCAGGTGCGCGTTGGTGGCCAGGTCGCCGGAGGCGTTGACGGCCACGATTTCGAAATCGTTGCGCAGGTTGTATTCGTAGATCGAACGCAGCGCCTGGCGGCCGATACGGCCGTAGCCGTTGATCGCGATGCGGATGGTCATAATTTTCTCTCCCAAGAAAATGTGAAACGGCCGTCCCTCTTAGCGGGGACGGCCTGAGTGTTATGCGCGGATGACGTTCTTGGTGGTGGCGACGACATTTTCCACGGTAAAGCCGAATTCCTTGAACAGCACGCCAGCCGGTGCGGATTCGCCGAAGTGGTCGATACCGATCACTTCGCCTTCCAGGCCGACATACTTGCGCCAGCCGTCGGTGACGCCGGCTTCGATGGCGATGCGCGGCACGCCGGCCGGCAGCACGCTGGCCTGGTAGGCCTTGTCCTGCTTGTCGAAGGCGTTGGTGCACGGCATCGACACCACGCGTACGGCGATGCCGTCGCCGGCCAGGACTTCCTGTGCCTTCAGCGCCAGTTCCACTTCCGAGCCGGTGGCGATCAGCACCGCCTGCGGGTCTACCGCATCGCGCAGCACGTAGCCGCCCTTCTTCACGCCGGCGATCTGTGTCGCGTCACGGCTGACGAAGGGCAGGTTCTGGCGGCTGAAGATCAGGCACGACGGGTGGTCCTTGGCGGCCAGCGCGTCGGCCCACGCCACCATCGATTCCACGGTGTCGCACGGACGCCATACCGCCATGTTCGGGATCAGGCGCAGGGTGGCGATCTGTTCCACCGGCTGGTGGGTCGGGCCGTCTTCGCCCAGACCGATGGAGTCGTGGGTGAACACGAATACCGGGTTGATCTTCATCAGCGCCGCCATACGCAGTGCATTGCGCGCGTATTCGCTGAACATCAGGAAGGTGGCGCCGAACGGCTTCACGCCGCCGTGCAGGGCCAGACCGTTCATGATCGCGGCCATGCCGAATTCGCGCACGCCGTAGTGGATGTAGTTGCCGCCGGCTTCGGCGGTGACGGCGACCGAACCCGGCCAGTTGGTCAGGTTGGACGGCGTCAGGTCGGCGGAGCCGCCCAGCAGTTCCGGCAGCACTTCGGCCAGTGCGGCGATGGCGTTCTGCGACGCCTTGCGGGTGGCGATGGTCTCGCCCTTGTCGTTAGCGGCGGCGATCTTGGCGGCGACGTGCGCGTCCCAGCCGGCCGGCAGCTCGCCGGCCATGCGGCGGGTGTACTCGGCGGCCAGTTCCGGATGCGCGGCGGCGTAGTCGGCGAACAGCTGGTTCCAGCCGGCTTCCAGCTCGCTACCCTTGGCGCGGTAGTTCCACGCGTCGTAGATGTCCTGCGGGATCACGAACGGCTCGTACGCCCACTTCAGGTTGGCGCGCGCGGCGGCGATTTCGGCGCTGCCCAGCGGGGCGCCGTGCACGTCGTGGCCGCCCTGCTTGTTCGGCGCGCCCTTGCCGATCACGGTCTTGCAGCAGATCAGCGTTGGCCGCGCGGTTTCCTTCTTCGCGGTGGCGATGGCGATCTGCAGCTCTTCGGCGTCGTGGCCGTCGACGTGGCGGATCACCTGCCAGCCGTAGGCTTCGAAACGGGCCGGGGTGTCGTCGGTGAACCAGCCTTCGACGTCGCCGTCGATGGAGATGCCGTTGTCGTCATAGAACGCGATCAGCTTGCCCAGGCCCCAGGTGCCGGCCAGCGCGCAGGCTTCGTGGCTGATGCCTTCCATCATGCAGCCGTCACCGAGGAAGGTGTAGGTGTGATGGTCGACAACCGGGAAACCGTCGCGGTTGAATTCGGCGGCGAGGATCTTCTCGGCCAGCGCCATGCCCACCGCGTTGCTGATGCCCTGGCCCAGCGGGCCGGTGGTGGTTTCCACGCCCGGTGCGTAGCCGTACTCCGGGTGCCCCGGGGTCTTGCTGTGCAGCTGGCGGAAATTCTTGAGATCGTCGATCGAAAGGTCGTAGCCCGAGAGATGCAGCAGGCTGTAGAGGAGCATGGAGCCGTGCCCGTTGGAGAGCACGAAGCGGTCGCGGTTGGACCAGTCTGGATTGACAGGGCTATGCTTCAGGTGATCGCGCCACAGTACTTCGGCGATATCCGCCATGCCCATCGGGGCGCCGGGGTGACCGGATTTGGCCTTTTCCACCGCGTCCATCGACAGGAAGCGCACGGCATTGGCAAGCTCGGTTCGGGAGACCATTCGGGAAGAACCTCAATTTGTAGGGAACCGGAACAACAGTGACACCATCGCTTTTGCCGACGGGGTAACCGTTGCGAAATCATGGAATTATCGCTGAATTCGGCCTTTTCAGGCAAGGTTGGCCGCAGGCTGCGGCACGGCAAAGGGCGTGATTTTCGGCAGAAAGGTGGTGCCAGCAGGTATAACCATGCCAATGGTGAGTCGTTTGCCGGGGCTTATGCCGCCACTGTGCACAGGCGGATGGCCGTCACATCAACAACAGGGGAGTTGTCAGCCGTGGAGTCCGTATCCATTCCGGTGCCGCACAAGGTGCCGTTTCGCCAGGGTGCCACCTGGATCCAGCATGCGTTTTTCCTGGTGCGCGAACAGCCGCTGACCTGGCTGCTGTTTGCCGCGATGTACGGCATGATCCAGCTCACCGTGGCGGCGCTGCCGGTGGTCGGCCAGTTCCTGAGCATGGTGCTGGTGCCGGTGTTCGCCGGCGGCTTCGTGCTGGCGGCGGCCAAGGCGATGCGCGGCGAGCAGCTGCGCCCGCTGGACCTGTTCCTGATGCTGAAGCCGCACTGGCAGCGGCTGGTGATGCTGGGCATCGCCTACTTCGGCCTGCTGGTGCTGTTGCTGATGATGATGGCGGTGCTGCTGTTGCTGCTGTTCGGCGACACGCTGCAGACCGGGCAGGCGTTCGAGCGCTCGCCGGTGCTGATGCTGCTGATGACGCTGCTGATGGGCGGTAGCCTGTTCGTCGCGTCGCTGAGCTACTGGTTCGCGCCGGCGGAAATCGTGCTGCGCGACGGCGAGCCGCTGCCGGCGATGCGCTACAGCGCGCGCGCCGGCATGGCGAACTGGGGCGCGATGCTGTACTGCGGCCTGATTCTGGCGGTGCTGTTCGGGCTGGCGCTGCTGCCGTTCGGCCTTGGCCTGCTGCTGTGGCTGCCGGTGATGTTCGTCACCGTGTTCATGGCCTGGCACGATGTCTGCGGTGACGGCATGCCGCGCCACCGTTAGACGGTCACGGGCGCGGTTGCGGCCAACCTTGCGCCGGCCGTGCCGTGCCGCACCCTGTCAGGCGCAGGCGTTGTGGCGGCGCATGTCCAGGTGCAGGATGCCGCCGTCGTCGTAGGGCTCGGACAGCACCACGAAGCCGAGACCCTCGTAGAAGCGCTGCAGCGAGGCCTGCGCCGACAGCATGATGGCGCGCCCCGGATACAGCTGCTCGCAGTGGTGGATCGCCTGCTGCACCAGCTGCCGCCCCAGCCCGCCGCCACGGCGGTAGGGCGCGATCACCACCCGGCCGATGGCCACCGCGTCCGGATACTTGACGCCCGGCGCCAGCAGCCGGGCGTAGGCCACCAGCTGCTCGCTGCCGTCGCGGCCGCTGAGATGCCAGCAGCGCTGGTCGAGACCGTCCAGATCGCCGTAGATCGACTGCTGCTCCACCACGAACACCTGATCGCGCAGCTGCAGCACCTCGTACAGCTGCTGCACGCTGAAATCGCCAAAACCGTGGCAGTGCCACTTCACTTGACTTGCCATAGTACAATTTGCCCCATTGCCAGTTTTGTGACCCACACCATAGCACGATGTGCTGACTGCACGCCGTACGGACCCTTATGAATCACGACGATCTGTTTGCCGGCACGCTGCCCGACGCCAGCGTGCCCCCTGCCCCGCCCGCGCCGCCGGCGGCCGATCTGGTCGACGACGACGGCCAGCTGGCGCTCGACCTGTACGCCGAGCGCGCCTATCTCGAATACGCGATGAGCGTGGTCAAGGGCCGCGCGCTGCCGGAGGTGGCCGACGGCCAGAAGCCGGTGCAGCGCCGCATCCTGTACGCGATGCGCGACATGGGCCTGGTGCACGGCGCCAAGCCGGTGAAATCGGCGCGCGTGGTCGGCGAAATCCTCGGTAAATACCATCCGCACGGCGACAGCTCCGCCTACGAGGCGCTGGTGCGCATGGCGCAGGACTTCACCCTGCGCTACCCGCTGATCGACGGCCAGGGCAACTTCGGCTCGCGCGACGGCGACGGCGCCGCGGCGATGCGTTACACCGAAGCGCGGCTGACCCCGATCGCCGAGCTGCTGCTGGGCGAGATCGACATGGGCACCGTCGACTTCGTGCCCAACTACGACGGCGCCTTCGAGGAGCCGGCACTGCTGCCGGCGCGCCTGCCGATGATGCTGCTCAACGGCGCCTCCGGCATCGCGGTGGGCATGGCCACCGAGATCCCGCCGCACAACCTGAAGGAAGTCGCCTCCGCCGCGCTGGCGCTGCTGGCCGATCCGGACATGAGCACCGCCGAGCTGATGCAGCACGTGCCGGGGCCGGATTTCCCCGGCGGCGGCCAGATCATCACCGCCCACGACGACATCCTCGCCGCCTATGAGGTTGGCCGCGGCAGCGTGCGCGTGCGCGCCAAGTGGGAGGTGGAAAAACTGGCGCGCGGCCAGTGGCGCATCATCGTCAGCCAGCTGCCGCCCGGTTCCAGCGCGCAGAAGGTGCTGGCCGAGATCGAGGAAGCCACCAACCCGAAGCTGAAATCCGGCAAGAAGGCGCTGACCCAGGAACAGCAGAACCTGAAGAGCCTGATGCTGTCGCTGCTCGACCGCGTGCGCGACGAATCCGACAGCGAGCAGCCGGTGCGGCTGGTGTTCGAACCGAAATCCAGCCGCCAGGACCCGGACGAGTTCATCAACATCCTGCTGGCGCAGACCAGCCTGGAAGGCAACGCCTCGATGAACCTGGTGATGATCGGCCTGGACGGCCGTCCGGCGCAGAAGGGGCTGAAAGCCATCCTCGCCGAGTGGCTGTCCTTCCGCCAGCACACCATCACCCGTCGCCTCAACTACCGTCTCGGCCAGGTCGACAAGCGCATCCACATTCTCGAAGGGCGCATGATCGCCTTCATCCACATCGATGAAGTGATCCGCGTGATCCGCGAATCGGACGAGCCGAAGCCGGACCTGATCAAGGCCTTCGGCCTGTCCGAGGCACAGGCGGAAGACATCCTCGAGATCCGCCTGCGCCAGCTGGCGCGGCTGGAAGGCTTCAAGCTGGAGAAGGAGCTGGCCGACTTGCGCAAGGAGCGCGACAACCTGCGCCACCTGCTGTCCAGCGAGGCGGCACTGCGCGGGCTGATGGCCGAGGAAATCCGCAGCGATGCGGTGAAATACGGCGACGCGCGCCGCAGCGAGATCAAGGTCGCCGAGCGCGCGGTGCTGACGCAAACCACCGCCGACGAGCCGGTGACGGTGATCCTGTCGCAGAAGGGCTGGATCCGCGCCCGCGTCGGCCACAACGTCGACCTGTCGGCGCTGACCTTCAAGGACGGCGACGGCCTGCACACCGTGGTGGAGACGCGCACGGTGTGGTCGCTGATCGTGCTCGACAGCCGCGGCCGCGCCTACACCATCGACCCCGCCGACGTGCCGACCGGGCGCGGCGACGGCGTGCCGGTGGCCAGCCTGGTCGAGCTGCAGGACGGCGCAAAGCCGGCGCAGCTGTTGTCGGCGCCGGACGCCACCCGCTACGTGGTGGCCGGCAGCGGCGGCTACGGCTTCATCGCCAAGCTCGGCGACATGAGCGGCCGCGTCAAGGCCGGCAAGGCCTTCCTGACCCTGGACGCCGGCGAGACGGTGCTGGCGCCGGTGCGCATTGCGGCCAACCTTGACGGCCTGCGCCTGGTGGCCGCCAGCGACGGCGGCCGTGCGCTGGCGTTCCCGGCCGGCGAGCTGAAGGAGCTGGCCAAGGGCCGCGGCCTGATGCTGATGTCGCTGGCCGCGGGCGAGGCGCTGACCGCCATCGGGCTGGTGGCCGGTGACAAGGCGTTGCTGGCGACGCTGTCGGTACGCGGCAAGAGCGCGGACGAGAAGCTGGCGCTGGCCGAGTTCGACGGCAAGCGCGGCGCCAAGGGCAAGCTGCTGCCGAAGAAATGGACGGTCGGCGCCATCCGCCAGCCGGACTGAACGCGATGACGCCGCCGCCCGCCGCGCTGTTGTCGACCCGCAAGGCGCTGCGCTTTTTCAACCTGTTCCGCATCGCGCTGGTGGCGGTGCTGCTGCTGATGACGCAGTGGGTGCTGCCGGCGCAGGCGCTGGATCACGCTGCGCTGTGGCTGTGGGCGCTGGCCTACGCCGCGCTGGTGGTGGCCGGGGCGGTGGTCGGCCGCCTGGCGCTGCCGCTGTCGTGGCTGCTGACGGCGACGCTGGCTGCCGACATCGTGCTGATCAGCAGTTTTACCCATCTCTACGGCGGCGTGAAAAGCGGCTTCGGCATGCTGCTGCTGCCCTTCCTGGCGGTGGCCGGCATGCTGGTCAGTGGCCGGCTGGCGCTGTTCTACGCCGCGCTGGCCACCTTCAGCCTGTTCGCCAGCGTGGCGCTGAACGCCTGGCACGGCGGGCTGGACAGCAACCAGCTGCTGCAGGCGGCGCTGCTGGCGATCGCCGGCTTCGTCACCAGCGCCACCACCTGGCTGCTGTCGCGCAAGGCGCGGCAGTCGGAGCTGCTGGCGGCGCTGCGCGGCAGCCAGCTGGCCAGCCTCAACCGCGTCAACGCGCTGGCGCTGCAGGCGCTGCGCGAGGCGGTGCTGGTGCTGGACGCGCAGGGCGTGCTGCGCCAGTTCAACGCCACCGCCAGCCGCCTGCTCGGCGATTTGCAGCGCGACCGGCTGCAGCCGGTGCTGCAGCCGCTGATCCGGCGCTGGCACCTGCAGGGCATGCCGCTGCAGGAACAGGAAATCGACCTGGTGCTGCGCGGCCAGCAGCTGATCGGGCGCATGGTGCCGCTGGCGGAGGACGACAGCCTGCTGCTGGTGGTGTTCCTGCAGCCGGCGGAACAGCTGGCCGCCGAGGCGCAGCAGCTGAAGCTGGCGGCGCTGGGGCGGCTGACCGCCAATATCGCGCACGAAATCCGCAACCCGCTGGCGGCGATCAGCCACGCCGCCGAGCTGCTGGGCGAGGAGGCGGTGGCGCCGGTGACGCAGCGGCTGAGCGGCATGGTGCGCGACAACTGCGCGCGCATCGAGCATCTGGTGGCCGAGGTGCTGCAGCTGGGCCGCCGCGACCGCGTGCACGGCGAGGTGTTCCTGCTACGCCCGTTTGTCGACGAGTTGATCGCCAGCTTCCTGCTGGCGCACCCGGAATACCACGGCCGCCTCGGCTGGCAGGTGGAGACCACGGTGGCGGTGCGCTTCGACCGCAGCCACCTGCAGCGCATCCTCACCAACCTGCTGGCCAATGCCTGCCGCCACGGCAGCGCGCAGCCGGGCGCGGTGCAGCTGGTGGCCACCGCGCAGCGGCTGACGGTGCTGGACGACGGCCCCGGCCTGTCCGAGGCGGCGCAGGGCCGCCTGTTCGAACCCTTCTTCACCACCGAAAGCAGCGGCACCGGCCTCGGCCTGTACATCGCGCGCGAGCTGGCCCAGGCCAACGGCGCGCAGCTGTCCTACCAGCCGCCCGGCGGCTGTTTTCAACTGACCTTCCCGGAAAGCCATGACCCCGACCACTTCCTGCGTACTGATCGTTGACGACGAGCCGGACCTGCGCGAGCTGCTGCAGCTGACCCTGCTCAAGATGGGGCTGCAGGTGCTGGCGGCGGCCAACGTTGCCGATGCCTGTCGCCTGCTGGCGCGCGAGCGCTGCGACCTGGTGCTCACCGACATGCGGCTGCCGGACGGCGAAGGGCTGCAGGTGGTGCAGTACATCCAGCAACAGCAGCTGGACATCCCGGTGGCGGTGATCACCGCCTACGGCAGCACCGAGAACGCGGTGGCGGCGATGAAGGCCGGCGCCTTCGACTACCTGGCCAAGCCGCTGAGCCTGGCCGCGCTGCGTGCGCTGGTGAAGTCGGCGCTGGCGGTGCGCGAGCCGGCCGCCACGGCCGCCGGCGGCAGCGAACCACGGCTGCTGGGCGGCGCGGCGGCGATCTGCGACGTGCGCGCGATGATAGACAAGCTGGCGCGGACGCAGGCGGCGGTGCACATCAGCGGCGAGTCCGGCACCGGCAAGGAGCAGGCGGCGCGGCAGATCCACGAGCAGAGCGCGCGTTGCGGCCAACCTTTTGTCGCGGTGAACTGCGGCGCGATTCCGGAAGCGCTGATGGAAAGCGAGTTCTTCGGTTACCGCAAGGGCGCCTTCACCGGCGCCGATGCCGACCGCGACGGCTTCTTCCAGCTCGCCCACGGCGGCACGCTGTTCCTCGACGAGGTCGCCGACCTGCCGCTGGCGATGCAGGTCAAGCTCTTGCGCGCGATCCAGGAAAAAAAGGTGCGCCGGCTGGGCGCGGCGCAGGAAGAGGCGGTCGACGTGCGCCTGCTCAGCGCCACCCACCACGATCTGGTGCAGCTGGTGGAGCAGGGTCGCTTCCGCCAAGACCTGTACTACCGCCTCAACGTGATCGGGCTGGCGATGCCGCCGCTGCGCGAGCTGCGCGACGACCTGCCGCAATTCGTCGCCCGCCTGCTGCAGCGTTTCAGCGCCGGCAGCGCGCTGCCGCAGCTGGAGGACGCCGCGCTGCAGGCGCTGCTGGCCTACCACTACCCCGGCAACTTCCGCGAGCTGGAGAACATCCTGGAGCGGGCGGTGGCGCTGGCCAGCGACGGCTGCATTTGCGCCGGCGACCTGCAGCTGGGCGCCAGCGGCGCGGAGGCGGCGCTGCCCGGCGCGCAGCCGCAGGACGGCGGCGAGACGCTGCAGGACTACCTTGACCGCGTCGAGCGCGCCGCCATCGACAAGGCGCTGCAGGCCAGCGACGGCAACCGCACCCAGGCGGCGCGGCTGCTCGGCGTCAGCTTCCGTTCGCTGCGCTACCGGCTGGAGCGGCTGGGCATGAAGTGAGCGCCGGCGCCGCAGTGTTGCGGCCAACCCTGGCCGCATGAAAAAGGCGTTACCGCTGCGGTAACGCCTTTTTGCTGCCTTGTTGCTGTCGTGCGCGGCGGCTTACACGTGGAAGCGTGCCACCGACTGCCGCAGTTGCTGCGCCATCGCCGTCATCTCGCAGGCCGCCAGCGAGGCATCGTGCGCCTTCTGGTGATTCTGGTCGGCCTGCTGCGCCACCCGCTCCACATTGTGGGCGATGTCGAAGCTGGCGGTGCTCTGCTCGCGCAGCGCGTCGGAGATGCCGGCCACCGCCAGTTCCACCTGCTTGGCGCCGTCGCGGATGCTCTGCAGGCTGGCACCGGCCTCGCCGGCCGATTTCACCCCCGCCTCCACCTGCAGCACGCCGCTGCTCATGCTGTCCACCGCCTCGCGCGCCTCGCTCTGGATGCGGCCAACGGTGTCGCTGATTTCCAGCGTCGACTGCGTGGTGCGCTCGGCCAGCTTGCGTACCTCGTCGGCGACCACGGCAAAGCCGCGGCCCATCTCGCCGGCGCGCGCCGCCTCGATCGCCGCGTTCAGCGCCAGCAGGTTGGTCTGCTCGGCGATGTCGCGGATCACCGTCACCACGCGGCTGATCTGCTCCGAGCGCTCGCCCAGCTGGGTGACGGTGGCGGCGGTGCTGCCCGACGCCGCCGCGATCTCGCGCATGGTCTGTACCGTGCGGCTGACGGTGGCCTCGCCACTGCGCGATACCTCGTCCGACTGCACCGCCAGCTCGCGTGCGCTGCCGGCGTGCTGGTTGACCTGCTGGATGCTCTGCGTCATTTCCTCGACGCAGGCGGCCATCGCCGACACCGCCGCGCTCTGTTCGCGCGAGCTGCCGGACACGTCGTCGGACAGCGCCGCCAGGTTCTGCGCGTTGTGCGCCAGGCTGTCCACGCTCTGGTTCACCTCGCTGATCAGCTGGCGCAGCGCCTGGCACATGTGGTTGCTGGCGGCCAGCACCTCGCCGATCTCGTCGCGGCGGCTGCTGTCGATGCGCACTGTCAGGTCGCCGGAGGCGACGCGGCGCGAGATGTCCACCAGCTGTGCCAGCGGGCGGCTGACCCAGTAGCGCATGGAAAAGTACACCAGGACCACCAGCAGCAGCGTTACCAGCAGTGTGCCGAGCAGCATCTTCAGCTGCATCTCGTGCGGCTCGCGCACCAGCTCGTCCTGGTAGGCGCCGGTGGCCACCAGCCAGCCCCAGCGCTCATAGGTGAGGAAGGTGGCCAGCTTGCGGCGCGGCTCGCTGGCGCCCGGGTCCAGCCACAGGTAGCTGCTCTGCCCGTTTTTCTGCGCCAGCATGGTCTTGATGAAGGGGTTGCCGTCGGCGTCGGTCTTGTCCAGCAGGTTCTTGCCGGCCGCCGACGGGTGGATCAGCAGCTCGCCGGGGCGCTGTTTTGCATCCACCACGTACACGTAGCCGCTGTCGCCGATCTTCAGCGACAGGATCTTCTGCTTCAGCGCCTGCAGCCCGTCGCTGTAGTCGATGCCGGCGAACATGGCGCCGACCACCGCGCCGCTGCCATCCTTCAGCGGCAGGTAGTGGGTCATGTAGTCGCGGCCGAACAGGTTGGCGGTGCCGGTATACGGCTGGCCGCTACGCAGCAGCGGGTAGGCGGGGTGGTCGTGGTCGAGGCGGGTGGCGACGGCGCGGGTGCCGTCCTCCTTTTTCAGCGACGAGGCGATGCGCACGAAGTCGTCGCCCTCGCGCACGAACAGCGTCGCCACGCCGCGGGTGGCAACGCTGAAGCGGTCGACGATGGCCTCGTTGCCGTTGAGCAGCTGCTCGCCGCCGTACAGCGCCGGGGTGCTGACGCCGCTGACGCTGACCGGGGCGCTGCTGTCGTTGCGCAGCGGCTGCGGCAGGTTGGCCGCCAGCTGCGCCGCGCTGTTGCGGGCATTGTTTTCCAGCACGCTGGCGTAGGCGTCGATGGTGTCCACCACCTGCTGGTTGGTCTGGCTCATGGCGGCGACCGAGCGCTGCTCCATGCGCTCGCCGAGCCAGCTGCTGATGACGATCCCGGCGATACCGAGAACCACGAAAAGGGCGATGCTCAGCAACAGGCTGAGCTTTTGGGCCAGAGACAATCCGGCGAGTTGCAGACGGGGCATGGCGACATCCGGTGGTGGTGGGTGGTTGTTGTCATAAAAAAGCCTTGTTATGGCAACAATGGGCCGGATGCTAGCCGTGGCGTGACGATGACATGTTGATTTTTGTCAACTGCGACTGCTTATCCTTTTGATTGGAAAGATTTTTCTCAAACGCGCGCCGCACTGCGCATCAGGCTGCGCTTTCGCCGACGATGGTGGCACAAGCTGCCAACAAGGCGGCAAAGGCGTCCACCGCGGCATGGCGCTGCTGGCGGCGGCGGATCAGCACGGTGTCGGCGATGGCGATATCGTCCGGCAGCGCGTGGCAGGTCACGCTGTCGCCGGCCGGCATGCAGGCCAGCAGCGCCTGCGGCACCAGCGCCAGCCCCATGCCGCTGGCGGCGCAGCTGATCATCGCGTGGTAGGAATCCAGCTCCACGATGCGGTCCACCGCGCAGCCGCTATGGCGCAGCCACCGCTCCAGCCGCTGGCGGTAGGCGCAGCCGCTGTCGAAGGCCAGCAGCGTGTGTGGCCGGTCTTCCAGCAGCGGCGGCCGCCCGCGCGCGCCGATCAGCAGCAGCGTCTCGCGGCAGAACGGCTGGCTTTCCAGCCGCGCGTCCTCCACCGGGCCGCACACCAGGGCGCAGTCGAGCGTGCCGGCCAGTACCTCGGCAATCAGCCGCGCGGTGGCGCCGGTGCGCAGCTCCAGCTGCACCGCCGGATAGCGCTGGTGGAAGTCGGCCAGCAGCGGCGGCAGCCGCACCGCGGCGGTGTTTTCCATCGCCCCCAGCCGCAGCTGGCCTTGCGGCGCGTTGCTGATCACCGCGTCGCGCGCCTCCTGCGCCAGCCCCAGCAGCTGGCCGGCGTAATCCTGCAGGATACGTGCCGCCGGCGTCGGCTGCAGCCGCTTGCCCTCGCGCTGGAACAGGCTGACGCCGAGGTCGTCTTCCAGCTGGCGGATACGGGTGGTGATGTTGGACTGCACGCGGTTGAGGCGGCGCGCGGCGGCGGTGATGCCGCCTTCCTGCAGCACCGCCTGGAAAATGGCGAGGTCACCGAGATCCATGATCGTTCTCTCTATGAGATGATTTTGATCATGTTAATTCATTTTTCAGGATGGGCGCGCTGCGGCATAGTGGGCGCCTGATTGTCGTTGCCGAAAGCCTGCCATGCCCCCTGCCGTCCCGCGTCGCGGTTATGTCTACATCCTGGCCTGCGTGCTGTTGTGGAGCAGCTTCATGCTGATCGCCCGCCTCGGCGGCAAGACGCCGCTGACGCCGTTCGACGTGCTGGCACTGCGGCTGGCCACCGCCAGCGCGGTGCTGTGCTGGCTGCCGAAGCCGCCGGCCGCCGCGTGGCGCGACGCGTCGATGTGGGGGCTGGCGCTGATCGGCTGCGTCGCCTTCTGCCTGCTGTGCTACGGTGCGGTGCGCTGGGTGCCGGCGGCGCACCTGGCCTTGCTGGTGGCCGGCCTGCAGCCGTTTTTGCTCGCCTTGCTGCTGCTGTTGTGGCGGCAAGGTTGGCCGCAACGCGCGACGTGGCCGGGCTACGCGCTGATGGCGCTGGGCTTGCTGTTACTGGCGTGGCCGCTGTTCGCCGGCCAGGCGGCGCCGGGGCAGTGGCTGGGCGACGGCATGCTGCTGCTGGCCGGTGTGTTGTGGGCGCTGTACGCGCTGCTGGCCAAGCGGCGGCCGTATGATGCGTGGCAGATGACCAGCTTCGTCACGCTGGCGTCGGCGTTGCTGTACTTGCCGGTGTACCTGTTGTGGCTGCCGAAGGGGCTGGCGCAGACGGCGTGGCCGGTGATCGCCGGCCAGGCGCTGTTTCACGGCATCAGCCCGGCGATTGTCGCCATGCTGTGCTATCTGCGCGCGGTGGCGCTGCTGGGGCCGTCGCGGGTGGCGGCCTTGATGGCGCTGATCCCGGTGGTGGCCGGGGTGGCGGCGGTGCCGCTCTTGCACGAGCCGCTGACGCCGGCGCTGGCCGGTGCGTTGTTGAGTGTGTCGCTGGGCGCGTGGTGGGTGGCGCGTCCGGTATCTGTGGAATGTGGTCGCGGCTTGCGGCCAACCCTTACCGAGGAAAAACCATGCCGTACGTGAATATCAAGATTACCCGCGAGGGCGCGACGCCAGAGCAGAAGGCGGAACTGATCGCCGGCGTCACCGGCCTGTTGCGCGACGTGCTGGGCAAGAACCCGGCCACCACCGTGGTGGTGATCGACGAGGTCGACACCGACAACTGGGGCATAGGCGGCGAGAGCGTCACCGTGCGTCGCGCGCGCGGCAGCTGAACGATAGCGCCGGCCAAACGACACTGCGGCCAACCTTGGACAAGGTTGGCCGCAGTGTTTTTGCTGCCGGTCTGCGTGTCTGGCGGCGGGTGGCTTAGTACCTGTTCAAAGTCTCGCGAGCTAGAGCGAGACAAGGCGAAAACGACTGAGGAAGCGGAGTTTACGTGGGGTAAATGAGCATTCCGAAGGCGTTTTCAACGCGGTATCGCCGAAGCGCAGCAGACCTTGAACAGGTTCTTACGCCTTGTCCGGCGCCGGGCTGTCCGGCCGTTCGCGCAGCGCCAGCCCCTTCAGCAGGTAGCGCAGGAACTGGTCGCCGCAGGGGCGGAAGTGCTTGTGGTCGGCCTTGCGGAACAGCGCGCTGATCTCGCTGCTGGACACCTTGAAGTCGCTGCGCGCCATCAGCGCCTCGATGTCTTCCTGTTTCAGATCGAAGGCGATGCGCAGCTTCTTCAGGATCTCGTTGTTGTTGAGGCGCAGGAGCGGCGCCGGTGCCGGTGCCGGTGCCGGTGCGCCGTCGCGGCGGCCACGGCGTTCGATGATCAGGCCGTCGAGAAAGGCGCCGAGCAGCTCGTCGCTGCACTGGCGGAACGCCGGGTCGTCGTCCTTCTTCAGCAGCGGCGCGAAGTCGTCGTCGGCCAGCGGCTCGATGTGGCGCAGGATGGCCAGCATGCGGTTGTCGGGGCAATCGATGATGAAGCGCACGCTGCGCAGGATGTCGTTATTGATCATGGGATGTCTTCAGGGTTGGCCGCAGGCGGCCAATATCGGGTTAGGGGGCGAGGCGCTGGCGCAGCCAGCTGCTGTCGGCTTGCAGGGTGTACAGCACGCGGTCGTGCAGGCGGCTGGGGCGGCCCTGCCAGAACTCGACGCGGTCCGGCACCACCGCGTAGCCACCCCAGTGCGGCGGGCGCGGCACCGACAGCGGGTGCTTGAGGCCGAAGCCGGCGGCGCGGCTGACCAGCACCGTCTTGCTGTCGATCACGCTGCTCTGCTCGCTGGCCCAGGCGCCGATGCGGCTGGTGTACGGCCGGCTGGCGAAGTAGGCGTCGGACACCTCGTCCGCCACCCGCGCCACGCGGCCCTCGATGCGCACCTGCCGTTCCAGCTCCGGCCAGAAGAAGGTGAGCGCGAGGTAGGGATTGGCGTCCAGCTGGCGGCCCTTGCGGCTGAGGTAGTTGGTATAGAACACCAGTTGCCCGTGTTCCACCCCTTTCAACAGCACGATGCGCGCCGACGGCCGGCCGTGTTCGTCGACACTGGCGACGTGCATCGCGGTCGGCTCGTTGACCTCGGCGGCGATCGCCTCGTGCAGCCACTGTTCGAACTGGGCAACGGCGTCCGGCAGGCAGTCGTCGGGCGAGAGTTCATGCTGGCTGTATTCCAGGCGGATATCGGCGAGATTGAGCGCCATGGCTGGCTCCTGAATGAATGACGGCAGTGGCCGCAAGGCGGCAAGGTTGGCCGCCATGATACCGCAGGCCGTTGCCGCGATGGGCGCCGCCGCTTGGAACCTGCTCACGATCTGCTGCGCTTCGTGAAACGTTACACGGTGAGTACGGTTTCGGCATGCTTGTTTATATCCGGATAAACGCCGCAGCCGTTTTCGCCTTGTCTCGCGTGAGCGCGCGAGATCGTGAACACGTTCTTACGGCAGCTGCCGCTGCGGCAGCTCGCAAGCGAGGAAATCGACCAGCATGCGCACCTTGGGCGACAGCTGGCGGTTGTGCGGGTACAGCGCCCAGATGCCCTCGTCCGGCTCCTGGTAGGCGCCCAGCAGCGCCACCAGCGCGCCGCTTTGCAGGTGGCGCGCCACGTAGTAGTCCGGCAGCTGCACGATGCCGACCTGCTGCAGCGCGGCGTGCACCAGCGCGTGGCCGCTGTTGCAGCGCAGGCTGCCGCGCACGCGCAGCAGGCGGCGGCGTCCCTGCTCCTGCACATGCCACACCTCGTTGCTGCCGAGCAGGCAGTTGTGCTGCTCCAGCTCCGACAGGCTGTTGGGGATGCCGTGGCGCGCCAGGTAGCCGGGCGCGGCGCAGATGAACTGCCGTCGCGACGCCAGCCGCCGCGCCATCAGCGAGGAGTCGGCGAGGTGGCCGATGCGGATCGCCAGGTCGTAGCCGTCGTGCACCAGGTCCAGCAGCTGGTTGCTGAGATTGAGGTTGATCTCCAGCGCCGGGTATTGCTGGCCGAAGGCGGTGATCAGCGGCGCGATGTGGCTCTCGCCGTAGGCCAGCGGCGCGGTCAGCTTCAGCGTGCCCTGCGGCACCGCCAGATGCTGCGACACCGCGCGCTCGGCGTCGGCCAGCGAATCCAGCAGCTGGCGGCAGTGCTGCAGGTACAGCTGGCCGGTCTCGGTCAGCGTCACGTGGCGGGTGGTGCGGTATAACAGCTGCGCGCCCAGCCGCGTCTCCAGCCGCGTCACCTGGCGACTGACCTGCGCCACCGACAGCGACAGCGCCAGCGCGGCGCGGGTAAAGCTGCCCTGCTCGGCCACGCTGACGAACTCGCACACCCCTTCCCATGCCAGCATTGTTGCTCCCTGTAAAAAATCATTTACCGATAGTGGCGATTATCGGCGAAAAAAGCGGTAATACAATGCCGCTTTAGTCTGTCGCACTCAAAGGAGCACGTCGTGAGCGAGATCATCCAATGCAAGGCCGCGGTGGCCCGGGCCGCCGGCCAGCCACTGTCCATCGAAGACATCGAAGTGATGCCGCCGCAAGCCGGCGAGGTGCGCGTGCGCATCGTCGCCAGCGGCGTGTGCCACACCGACGCCTTCACCCTGTCCGGCGAAGATCCGGAAGGCATGTTCCCCTGCATCCTCGGCCACGAGGGCGGTGGCATCGTGGAATCGGTCGGCGAAGGCGTCACCAGCGTCGCCGTCGGCGACCACGTGATCCCGCTGTACACGCCGGAATGCGGCGAGTGCAAGTTCTGCAAGTCGGGCAAGACCAACCTGTGCCAGAAGATCCGTGCCACCCAGGGCAAGGGCCTGATGCCGGACGGCACCACCCGTTTCCGCAGCAAGGACGGCCAGCCGATCTACCACTACATGGGCACCTCCACCTTCTCCGAGTACACCGTACTGCCGGAGATCTCGCTGGCCAAGGTGAACCCGGCGGCGCCGCTGGAAGAAGTGTGCCTGCTCGGCTGCGGCGTCACCACCGGCATGGGCGCGGTCGTGAATACCGCCAAGGTCAAGCCCGGTGACAGCGTCGCCATCTTCGGCCTCGGCGGCATCGGCCTGTCGGCCATCATCGGCGCGCGCATGGCCGGCGCCGGCCGCATCATCGGCATCGACATCAACGAGGGCAAGTTCGAGCTGGCGAAGAAACTGGGCGCCACCGACGTGATCAACCCGAAAACCTTCGACAAGCCGATCCAGGACGTGATCGTGGAAATGACCGACGGCGGCGTGGATTTCTCCTTCGAGTGCATCGGCAACGTCAACGTGATGCGTTCGGCGCTGGAGTGCTGCCACAAGGGCTGGGGCGAGTCGGTGATCATCGGCGTCGCCGGCGCCGGCCAGGAAATCAGCACCCGTCCGTTCCAGCTGGTCACCGGCCGCGTGTGGCGCGGTTCGGCCTTCGGCGGCGTGCGCGGCCGCTCCGAGCTGCCGGATTATGTCGAGCGTTATCTGAACGGCGAATTCCGCCTCGACGACTTCATCACCCACACCATGCCGCTGCAGGACATCAACACCGCCTTCGATCTGATGCACGAAGGCAAGAGCATCCGCTCGGTGATCCACTACGGCCAGTAAACCATAGTCGGCTGCGGCCAAGGTTGGCCGCAGCCGCCACCGGGAGAGACACCACAGATGAACCTGGAAATGATCAGCAGCAGCAAGAGCTTCGGCGGCTGGCACAAGCAGTACCGCCACGATTCGGCGGTGCTGGGCTGCCGCATGCGCTTTGCCGTCTACCTGCCGCCGCAGGCCGCCAGCGGCCAGCCGGTGCCGGTGCTGTACTGGCTGTCGGGGCTGACCTGCACCGACGAGAATTTCATGCAGAAGGCCGGCGCGCTGCGCGTCGCCGCCGAGCTGGGCATCGCCATCGTGGCGCCGGATACCAGCCCGCGCGGTGACGACGTCGCCGACGACGCCGGCTACGACCTCGGTCAGGGCGCCGGCTTCTACGTCAACGCCAGCGAGGCGCCGTGGATGCGCCACTACCGCATGTACGACTACGTCAGCCAGGAGCTGCCGGCGCTGGTCGCCGCGCACTTCCCGGTCAGCGGCCGTCGCGCCATCGCCGGCCATTCCATGGGCGGTCACGGTGCGTTGGTGTGCGCGCTGAAGCGGCCGCAGGACTACGTGTCGGTGTCGGCATTCAGCCCGATCGCCAACCCGCTCAACGCGCCGTGGGGGCAGAAGGCGTTCAGCGCCTACCTCGGCGATAACCGCGCCGCGTGGCAGGAATGGGACGCCAGCGTGCTGATGGCCGCCGCCACCGCCGACGCGCAGTTGCCGGCACGGGTCGACATCGGTCTTGCCGACGGCTTCCTCGCCGAACAGCTGCAGCCGGAGGCGCTGGAACGCGCCGCCGCCGCCAGCGGCTACCCGCTGCAACTGCACCGTCACGACGGCTACGACCACAGCTACTACTTCATCGCCAGCTTCATCGAGGCGCAGCTGCGCTTCCACGCCGGCCACCTGTTCGCCTGATACAGGTCAAGCGCATTCCTGCAGCCGGGCTGGCCGCCGCGCGGCCAGCCCCTCGGGCGGCAGGTTTTGGGCTAGAATAGCCCGTTTCCCACTGCGGCTTTTCCTTGCACTCATGCACCTGGTTGCCTTTGGACTGAACCACCACACCGCCCCGCTGGCGATACGCGAACGGCTGGCCTTCCCTGCAGAAACCCTGCCGGGCGCCCTGGCGCAGCTGGTGGATTCGCAGGCCGCGCGCGAGGCGACCATCGTCTCCACCTGTAACCGCACCGAGCTGTACTGCGCCACGCAGCAGCCGGACGCGGCACTGGCGTGGCTGGCCAACTACCACGGTCTGAGTCTGGACGAAGTGCGTCCCTACCTGTACCAGCTCGACGCCGCCGAAGCGGCACGCCACGCCTTCCGCGTCGCCTCCGGGCTGGATTCCATGGTGCTGGGCGAAACGCAGATCCTGGGCCAGATCAAAGATGCGGTGCGCACCGCCGAACGCGCCGGCACCCTGGGCAGCCTGCTCAACGGCCTGTTCCAGAAAACCTTTGCCGTGGCCAAGGACGTGCGCAGCCAGACCGCGGTCGGCGCCAGCTCGGTATCGATGGCCGCCGCCGGCGTACGCCTCACCGAGCAGATCTTCGCCTCGGTCGGCGAACTGAAGGTGTTGTTCATCGGCGCCGGCGAGATGATCGAACTGGTCGCCACCCACTACGCCGCACGCAACCCGGCCTGTATCACCGTCGCCAACCGCACGCTGGAGCGTGGCCAGGCACTGGCGGCGCAATTCGGCGGCAACGCCATCACCCTCGCCGAGCTGCCGGACCACCTGCACCACTACGACGTGGTGGTCAGCTCTACCGCCAGCCAGCTGCCCATCATCGGCAAGGGCATGGTCGAGCGCGCCATCAAGGCACGCCGCCACCGCCCGATCTTCATGCTCGACCTCGCCGTACCGCGCGACATCGAGGCCGAAGTCGGCGAGCTGTCCGACGTCTACCTCTACACCGTCGACGACATCGCCGGCATCGTCGAAGTCGGCCAGCAGGCGCGCAGCCAGGCGGCGGAAGAAGCCGAAACCATCATCGCCCACCGCGTCGGCGAATTCACCGACTGGCTCAAGCGCCGCGAAAGCGTGCCGCTGATCCGTGCGCTGCGCGACGAAGCGGAACGCACCCGCCGCAACGCGCTGGAGGCCGCCATGAAACAGCTGGCCAAAGGTGCGCCGCCGGAAAAAGTGCTGGAAGTCCTGTCGGTACAACTGACCAACAAACTGATGCATCCGCCGACGCAGGCGCTGTCTTCCGGCAGCGGCGCGGCGCACGACGCACAGGTGGCGCTGATCGCCAGCCTGTATCGTTTGCACCCGGAGTCGTAATGAAACCCTCGATTGCCGCGAAACTGGCCCAGCTCGATGACCGGCTGGAAGAAGTCACGCAACTGCTGATGTCCGAACAGGCCACCGCCAACATGGACACCTTCCGCAAGCTCACCCGCGAACACGCCGAACTGACCCCGGTGGTCGAGGCGTTCAACGCCTACCGCCAGTGCGAAGCCGACATCGCCACCGCCAGCGAACTGCTGGACGACCCGGACATGAAGGAATTCGCGCAGGAAGAAATCGGCGACGCCAAAAACCGGCTCGCCGCGCTGGATGTCGAGCTGCAGAAACTGCTGCTGCCGAAAGACCCCAACGACGACAAGAACATCTTTCTTGAAATCCGCGCCGGCACCGGTGGCGACGAGGCGGCGCTGTTCGCTGCCGACCTGTTGCGCATGTACACCCGCTTTGCCGAACGCAACCGCTGGCAGGCCGAGATCGTCTCCGCCAGCGAATCCGACCTCGGCGGCTACAAGGAAGTCATCGTGCGCCTGGTCGGCCAGGGTGCCTATTCCAAGCTGAAATTCGAATCCGGCGGCCACCGCGTGCAGCGCGTGCCGGCCACCGAAACCCAGGGCCGCATCCACACCTCCGCCTGCACCGTGGCGGTGATGGCCGAGGCCGACGAGATCGCCGAAGTGGTGCTCAACCCCGCCGACCTGCGCATCGACACCTATCGTGCCAGCGGCGCCGGCGGCCAGCACATCAACAAGACCGACTCCGCGGTGCGCATCACCCACCTGCCCACCGGCATCGTCGCCGAATGCCAGGACGGCCGCTCGCAGCACGCCAACAAGGCCAGCGCGATGCAGGTACTGGCGGCGCGCATCTACGACATCCAGCTGCGCGAGAAGAACCAGAAGGAAGCCGCCGAGCGCAAGAGCCTGATCGGCTCCGGCGACCGCTCCGAACGCATCCGTACCTACAACTACCCGCAGGGCCGCATCACCGACCACCGCATCAATCTCACCCTGTACAAGCTGGATCAGGCGATGGACGGCGATCTGTACGAGCTGACCGACGCGCTGGTGGCCGAACGCCAGGCGGAGCTGCTGGCGCAGTTGTCGGAGGGGAGTTGAGGGAGTGAGCTGGCGGCCGAGGTTGGCCGCAAGAGGCAACAGGAAAGGGCAAGCCAGTGGCTTGCCCTTTTGTCATGGTGAGCAACGGAATGCCTTTGGAATATTTTGGATCATAAGTTAGACTTAGCATCATGTAATCAGAATGGTAGAAGCATTAGGTTGAACAAAATGAACCTGGGACCGAATCAGCAGGAGATCATCCATATCCATTTGCATGAATTGAAACATATATATTTCATATATAAAAAGCTCGAAGTGACGTTAGTTAAATGAGCTAAAGAGCCGATTGACAGTTTTTTAGTTATTAAATGCAGAGGTGCTTAATGGAAGTCTTAAAATTTGGATTAAGTATTTTCTTTGGCTTGCCTTATGCGTATTGTTATTTTTTTTGTGGATTGATTGTTACTAGAGTTGCTTTTGGATGTTTTTTTTCTAGGCTGCAAGAAGTGAAAATTTATCGGCGAATATTGATTTTTTCTGCTGGTTTGCTTGTGGTTGGACTTTTGTTTGCATTTGGTTATTATTTTTATTTTGAGTATGAATATTATAAATTTGATCTCAATGGAGACGGATTTGTTGATGAGCTTGAGTATTTGAATGTGCCAAAATGGGGAAGAGAGTCGAGTGGCGCAATATTTTTGAGCTTGTGGATGTTGTTTGGCACTTGGATTCTGCCGATTATTGGTTTTGTTGTTGAAATAACATCCTCGATTTTTATTTTTATAATTAATAGATTATTCTTTCTTGGAAAACAGGGTAGGTTGGGCTGAGCTTGCGAAGCTCAACATTTACCATAATTGAATGACCAAGGTTGGCCGCAAGCTGTAGGAGGTTTGCGGCCAACCTTGTTTTGAGGGTCTGTATCCGCTGCGCGGATGCTTATTTGTCTTGCCGCTTCCGCGCGGCGGACGGGAAAGGGGGATACCGCATCCCCCTTTTCAATCCCCGCTCTTCCCGGAGGCACAAGCATTCCCGTGACAACTGCCGCCATCCCGGCGCCGCCCATACGCTGCGCTCAAAAGAGGGCGGCTTGTTCCCGGGCTGGCACCAGTTGTCACGGCTTGCACCAACGGGAACGGGTGCGTCGGTTCGATGCTGGCTACCGGTTCAGTACGGTAGGTTGGGTTGAGCTTGCGAAGCCCAACGTTTACCGCGATTGAATGACCAAGGTTGGCCGCAAGCCGTAGAAGGTTTGCGGCCAACCTTGTTTGGGTCTGCTGAATCCCCGCTCTTCCCGAAGGCGCAAGAATCCCCGTGACAACTACCGCCATCCCGGTGCCGCCCATACGCTGCGCTCAAAAAAGGGCGGCTTGTTCCCGGGCTGGCGGCAGTTGTCACGGCTTGCGCCAACGGGAACGGGTGCGCTGGTTCGGTGCTGGCTACCGGTTCAGGTTACTGGCGTTGCTTGCGGCCAACCTTGCTTTTATTTTCGTGTCTTTTCGCGGGTGTCGTGGCCAAAGCGCCTTTGCCTTTGCCTTTGCCCTTGTCCGTGTGCTTCCGTGGCAAAAATCAGAACCGCTTACCGCGACAAGGTTGGCCGCAAGCCGCCGTCGTCCGGATTGCAAAGCAAGAATCGGATCGTCATGACGCTCGCCTTTGCCTACACTGTGATTTTCGCGAGGGCGTGGTGATGACGGTGATGAACGGGCTGATGGCGGGGGGACGGCGATGACGGAGCCGCGCGACTGGTTGTGGTTGCTGCTGCTGGCGGCGATGTGGGGTGGTTCCTTCCTGTTCATGCGCGTGGCGGTGCCGGCGCTGGGGCCGTTTCCGCTGATCGCGCTGCGCCTCGGCGTGGCGACGCTGGCGCTGTTGCCGCTGTTGTGGTGGCAGCCGGGCGGCTTCGCGCTGTGGCGGCAGCACTGGCGCGCGATCGCCGTGGTCGGCGTGTTCCTGTCGGCGCTGCCGTTCTGCCTGATCGCGTGGGCGACGCTGACGCTGCCGGCCGGGGTGGCGTCGGTGCTGAACGCCACCACGCCGCTGATGACCGCATTGTGGGCGATGCCGCTGGCCGGCGAGGCGATGACGCGGCAACGCGCCGCCGGGCTGGCGCTGGGGCTGGCCGGGGTGCTGGTGCTGACACTGGGGCGCGGCGCCGCCTTCGGGCTGGACAGCGCGCTGCCGGTGCTGGCGATGCTGGCGGCCACCGCCTGCTACGGCTGGTCCGGGCACATGGCCAAGCGCTGGCTGCCGGGGCTGCCGCCGCTGGTGACGGCGACCGGCAGCCTGGCGTCCGGCGCCATCCTGCTGTTGCCGCTGGCGCTGTGGACGTGGCCGCCGCAGGCGCCGACGGCCACGGTGTGGGGCGCGGTGCTGCTGCTGGCGCTGGCCTGCACCGCGTTTGCCTACGTGATCTTCTACCGGCTGATCGAGAAGCTGGGCGCCACCCGCGCCAGCAGCGTTACCTATCTGGTGCCGGTGTTCGGCGTGCTGTGGGGCGCGCTGTGGCTGGGCGAGGTGGTGAGTGCGGCGATGCTGGCCGGCGGCGTGCTGATCCTGGCCGGGGTGCTGCTGCTGAGCTGGCAGCGGCGCGGTTGAATGGCAAAAGGAAACGGCGTGCGCTGGCGCAGGGTGCTGGCGGTGTGGGGGCTGATCGTGGCCGCGGAGACGCTGCAAGGCGTGCTGCGCCAGTTGTGGCTGGTGTCGTGGCTGGGCGAGCTGCCGGCGCGGCAGCTGGGGGTGGTCAGCGGTGTGCTGCTGATCCTGCTCATTACCTGGGTCACGCGGCGCTGGTTGCGGCTGCGCACGCCGGCGCAACAGCTGCAGGCCGGTGCGCTGTGGTTGCTGCTGATGCTGCTGTTCGAGTTCGGCCTCGGCACGCTGCTGGGTTACCCGCCTGAGCGGCTGCTGGCGGATTACGATCCGTGCGCCGGCGGTTATCTCGGGCTGGGCATGCTGGTGCTGCTGCTGGCGCCGTGGCTGCTTGACCGCGGCCGCCGCCGCGATGGCGACTGACTTGCAATTTGTATATTGGTAAATAATTTATATATGTATATAATGAATCATCGACAACAAGGAGCAGGGCGATGAAACAGAATATCGGCAATACCGAACGCGTGATCCGCATCGTGGTGGGACTGGCGATCACCAGCCTCGCCTTCATCGGCCCGGCGTCGCCGTGGGCGCTGCTGGGGCTGGTGCCGGTAGCCACCGGCGTGTTCGGCTGGTGCCCTCCGTACGCGCTGCTGGGCATTAACACCTGCAAGCACAAGTCGTAAGCGCTCCGTTAGCACCATGAAAAAACCGGCCACTTCGGCCGGTTTTTGTTTGCGCACAGCGCGCGGCCTCAGCCGGCGTCGGCCAGCGTCGGCAGCGTGATCACCACCGCGAAGCCGCCGTCCGGCAGGTAGTCGAAGTGCAGGCTGCCGCCGTGCTGCGCCACCACGCGGCTGACGATGGCGAGGCCGAGGCCGCTGCCGCCGTCGCTGCCGCGGTGTGCGGCCAACCTTTCGAACGGCGTCAGCGCCGCCTGCTGCAGTTCCGGCGCGATGCCGGCGCCGTGGTCGTGCACGCGCAGCTCGCAGTGGCCGCTGGCGGGCTGCAGGCTGACGCGAAACGGCGCGCGGCCGTAGCGGCGCGCGTTTTCCAGCAGGTTGGACAGCAGCCGCTGCAGCGCCAGCGCGTCGCCGTTGATGGTGGCGTCGCGGCGCTGCCAGGCGACGTCCATGTCGTCGCGGCGGAACTTGGTCAGCACGTTGTCGATCAGTTCGCCCAGCGCCAGCGGCGTCAGCGGCCGCGTTTCCTCGCTGCGCGCGAAGTCGATGAACTGGCCGACGATGCGCGACAGCTCGTCGATGTCGTTGAGCATGCCCGGCTTGTCGCCGAGGTCGTCCTGCAGCTCCACCGCCAGCTTCAGCCGCGTCAGCGGCGTGCGCAGGTCGTGCGACAACCCGGCCAGCATCAGCCGCCGCTCGCTGGCGGCCTTGTCCAGCGCCAGCGCCATGGTGTTGAAGCGCTCGATCACGTCGCGCACTTCGCGCGGGCCGCTGACCGGCACCGCCTGCGGCATGCGCCCGGCTTCGAGATGGCGCGCGGCATTGGCCAGCCGGCTCAGCGGCCGCGTGGTGCGCCACGCCAGCGCGAAGGCGGCCAGCACCGACAGCAGCGCCACCAGCCCGGCGGCCTGCAGCGTCGGCTGCAGCGCCGGCGGCAGGTAGCGGCGCAGCGGCATCACCAGCCAGTAGTGGCTGTCCAGCACCGGCACCTTGATCCACAGCTCGCGGCGTTCGGCGCGGCTCATGCGCACGCTGACCGGCTCGCCGACGGCACTGCTCAGCCATTCTTGCAGTGGGTTGGCGACGGCGGGCGCGGGAAAGGTCTGCGCCGGCGCCTGGGCCAGCGGCAGCAGCCGCGGCAGGCCGGGCAGGTTGTTGCGCAGCAGGAAGGCGTCGCGCTCCGCCGCCGGCAGCCGGTCGAGCGCTTCCTCGTAGTCGGCCAGCGTGTCCAGCACCTGCGCGTACAGCTGCCGCGCCAGCAGCGCGCTTTTCTGTTGTTCGGTCAGCCACAGCGTGAACACCTGGCTGGCCAGTACCGCCAGCACCACCAGCGCCGCCAGGCGCAGGAACAGCGTGCCGCCGAAGCGCGCCAGGCTCATGTCGCTTCCCTTGCCTTGCCGTCCGGCACGAACACGTAGCCGTAGCCCCACACCGTCTGCAGGTAGCGCGGCGCGCCGTCGTCCTCGATCAGCTTGCGCAGCCGCGAGATGTGCACGTCGATGCTGCGATCCTGCGATTCGCCGCCGCCCTTGCCCAGTGCCAGCTCCATCAGCTGTTCGCGCGTCAGCGGCCGCCGCGGGTGGCTGGCCAGCGCCAGCAGCACCGCGTACTCGGCGGTGGTCAGCGCCACCGGCTGGCCGTCGCGCAGCAGCTCGCGCCGCGCCGGGTGCAGCTCGCAGCGGCCGAAGCCGAGCACCTCGTCGGCGTCGTCGTGCTGCGCCATCACCACCGGTGTCTGCGCGTGGCGGCGCAGCACGGCGTGGATGCGCGCCGCCAGCTCGCGCGGGTTGAACGGCTTGGCCAGGTAGTCGTCGGCGCCCATTTCCAGGCCGAGGATGCGGTCGATGTCCTCGCCGCGCGCGGTGAGCATGATCACCGGGATCTGCTCGCCCTGCGCGCGCAGGCGGCGCACCACCGCCAGCCCGTCGTCGCCGGGCATCATCACGTCCAGCACCAGCAGGTCCGGGCGGTTACGCGCCAGCTTGCGGTCCAGGTCGCGCGCGTCCGGCAGCGTATCGACGCTGAAGCCCTGCTGCGCGAGGTAGCGCTGCAGCAGCTCGCGCAGGCGCACATCGTCGTCGACGACCAGTATCTTGTGGTTTTCCATCCGTCACATCCCGAGTCTTTATCTGCCAAGCGTAACGCGCCTGCCGCGCCAAGTCAGCCCGGATATGAACAGCCGTTAACGCGGCGGCGGTGGTTAACACCTATTAACACTTGCCGCCGTCGCGGCAATACCCGCGCAAAACCTGCCACGTACAGTCAGCTCATCCCCTTTTGATGTCGTAACCGAGGAGTCTGACCATGAATGCCAAACGTACCGTTGCCGTGACCCTGCTCGCCAGCCTGCTGGCCGGCGTATCGCTGACTGCTTTCGCCTTTGGTGGCGACGGCAAGCCGCAGCGCGAGGAAATGCGCCAGAACATGCGCGCCTACCACGAGGCGGTGATGTCCGGCGCGCTGACCGATGCCGAGCTGGGCCAGCTGAAGAAGGAACGCGACGCCGCGCACGCGCAGATGCAGAAGCTGCACGAGCAGCTGCAGGCCAAGACCAAGGCCTTGATCGCCAACAACGAGCGCACCGCCAAGCGCGAGGCGTGGCCGGAAGCGGTGGCCGGCAAGCAGTACAGCGGCCACAAGATGCGCCATCATCGCGGTGACGCGCATTGCGGCACGCAGGCGACCCCGCCTGCCGCCAAAGGCAACTGAACCGGGGACCTTTGAGCACACCGCCGCTGCCGGCATGGCCGCCGCGCGGTGTGCAGGATAAAATGCACCCATGAAAGCCCTTTTCCTGCTCCTGCTGGCGCTGCTGGCCGGCAACAGCGCGCTGGCGGCCCCGCCCTGGCGCGCCGACAACGGCCCGCCCGCGTGGCAGGCCGAGGC
>NZ_LFDT01000024.1:0-50075 GCF_001037925.1 Vogesella sp. EB
GGCCACGCACCCGGAACGGCAGCACGCTGCCCGGCACTGGTCGGCGGCAGGCTCGCCGGCCATTGCCGCAGCAGCCAGTGCAGCGCGTCGCCTTCCAGCTGCACGCTGCCGTCGGCCAGCAGCGCCGCCACGCGCAGCGTGAGGATGTCGCCCGGCTGCAGCTTGTGCTGCGACGTCGCCGTCGCCACCGGCTGCACCACGCCGGGCGCACTGGGCGCACCGACCGCCCGTATCGCTTCCGCCATCCTGCCCTCCCCCGGCGCCAGCGCGGCACCAATGACAACAGCCGCCTCGCGGCGGCTGCAGACTGATTAAAGGTACAACGGGTAAAACGCTTACTGCATCAGCGACATGGCCAGCTGACCGATGGAACCGGACTGCTTCAGCATCGAGGTGCCGGCCTGCATCAGCATCTGGCGCGAAGTCATGTTGGCGGTTTCGTTGGCGTAGTCGGTGTCCATGATGCGCGACTTGGCGATCTGGGTGTTGTTGTTGACGTTGGCCAGGTTGTTGCTGATGTGGTTCAGGCGGTTGGCGCCGGCACCGATGGAGGAACGAAGGGTGCCAACGGCGGCAACGGCGGTGTCAGCCAGTGCGATCACGGCGCTTGGGTCGGCAATCGACAGGTCGCCGGCGATCAGCGCGGTGTTGGCGGTACCGATGGCGGTCAGGTCGGCGGAGGCGTTGAAGGTGTAGGCTTCGGCCGCAGTGGCACCCACCTGGAACTTCATCGCCGCGGCCAGCTTGCCGCCGGTCAGCAGCGCTTCGCCACCGAACTTGGTGTTGGTCATGATGTTGGTGATTTCGGCGCCCAGCGCATCGAATTCAGCCTTCATGGCGGTCTTGTCGGCAGCGGTGGCGGTAGCGGTAGACGCTTCGGTGGCCAGGTCTTTCATACGCAGCATGATGTTGGACACTTCGGACAGCGCGCCGTCGGCAGTCTGCAACAGGCTGATACCGTTCTGCGCGTTCTTCATCGCCACGGTCATGCCACGGCTTTGCGCTTCCAGACGGGTCGCGATCTGCAGGCCGGCGGCATCGTCCTGCGACGAGTTGATGCGATAACCGGTACCCAGACGGGTCATCGAGGTCGTCAGCGAGTTCTGGCTGGTATTCAGGTTGCTTTTGGTGAACAGGGATGCGGCGTTGGTGTGAAGGCTCAGCATGATCTATCGCTCCGTATTGAGGAAGTTTGGAACAGCGCTTGTTGCGCCATCACCAGTACAAGACGGCAGCACGGTGTCGCGGCTTAAATGCGGCAGAGTGTGAAAAATCACATTGCATGGCGGCGGCCGTGACGGCAGGCCATCACCACCACCACCGACAGCTTGAACACCCCGGCCGACAGCGTCAGCAGCAGGTGGGCGGCGATGACCCAGCCCAGCGCCAGCGGCACGCTTTCCTGGTAGGCCAGATACAGGCAACCGCCGAACAGCAACAGGGCGGTGACGGCGGTGCGGCGGGCGGTGGTTTCGATGGTGTGCGACATGAGTGGCTCCGGGGCTGACACGAGAAAATTAAACATGTATTATTTGTACATGTTTCAAGCCAGCCTGTCCCGCCGCGTTCGCCACCGTCCATTCCCGGCCCGAACGTTGGCCGCGTATCGCCGCTGGCGCACAAAAACATGTATTTTTTACACAACAAAAGGAAAGCACGATGCTGGATCAGCACACCCGTCAACTGGTCAAGGCCACCGCCCCGATCCTGAAACAACACGGCGTCACCCTCACCCGCCATTTCTACGCGCGCATGTTCCAGCACAATCCGGAACTGAAGCAGATCTTCAACCAGGGCCACCAGCAGGCCGGCAGCCAGCAACAGGCGCTGGCGATGGCGGTGGCCGCCTACGCCGAGCACATCGACGACCCATCGGTACTGGCACCGGTGCTGACGCTGGTGGCCAACAAGCACGCCAGCCTCGGCATCCGGGCCGAGCACTATCCGATCGTCGGCGGCCACCTGCTGGCCTCGATCCGCGAAGTGCTGGGCGACGCCGCCAGCGACGAGCTGATCGCCGCCTGGGCCGCCGCCTACGGTCAGCTGGCCGACATCCTGATCGCCGAGGAAAGCAAGCTGTACCAGCAGGCGGCCACCCAGCGCGGCGGCTGGAGCGGCTGGCGCGCGTTCAAGGTTGGCCGCAAGGTGGCGGAGAGTGCGGAAATCACCTCCTTCTATCTGCAGCCGGCCGACGGCGGCGCGCTGCCGGACTACCTGCCGGGGCAGTATGTGTCGGTACGGCTGGCGGTGCCGGAACTGGGCATGATGCAGCCGCGGCAGTACAGCCTGTCGGCGGCACCCGGCGGCACGGCGCTGCGCATCTCGGTGAAGCGTGAGGGCGGCAGCGCCAGCACCCCGGCGGGCATGGTGTCCAATGTGCTGCATGATGCGATCGAGGCCGGCGCACTGCTGGACCTGGCGCCGCCGATGGGCGACTTCTTCCTGCATCAGGAACGCAGCACGCCGGTGGTGCTGATCAGCGGTGGCGTCGGCATCACCCCGCTGCTGGCGATGCTGGAGCAGCTGCTGCAGCAGGACAGCCCGCGCCAGATCCGCTTCCTGCACGCCTGCCGCGACGGCAGCGTGCACGCCTTCCGCCAGCACGTCGCCAATCTGGCGGCCGAGTATCCGCAGCTGCACAGCGCCATCTACTATGAAGCGCCGCGCGCCGAGGACCAGCCGGGCGTGCACTACCATCACGCCGGCCGCATCACACTGACGGCGGAGATGATCGTCGCCGACGCCGACTACTACCTGTGCGGCCCGCTGCCGTTCATGCAGGCGCAGCAGCGCTCGCTGCTGGCGCTGGGTGTCGATGCCGCACGCATTCATGCCGAGGCCTTCGGCACCGGTGGCACCGCGCTATAATCGCGCACAGCGGGCCGCAGCGGCGGCCCGCTTTTACCCGGATACTGCCTGCATGCAACTGACCCACTTCACCGACCTTGGCCTGCGCGTCCTGATGTACCTCACCGACGAGCCGCGCGCGACGCCGGTCACCATCGGCGAGATTGCCGAGCGCTTTGCCGTATCGCGCAACCATCTGGTCAAGGTGGTGCACTTCATGTCGCAGCAGGGCTGGCTGGTCACCACCCGCGGCAAGGGCGGCGGCCTCGCGCTGGCGCGTGCGGCCAACCTTTACCCGCTGGGGCAGGTGATCCGCCAGCTGGAAGGCATCACCGAGCTGATCGACTGCGCCGAGCCGCCATGCCAGCTGCGCGGCAGCTGCCAGCTGAAAGGGATGCTGGACGAGGCGCTGCAGGCCTTTTTCAGCGCGCTGGACCGCTACACGCTGGCCGATGCGGTACGCACGCCGACCAGCCAGGCGATCGCCATCCTGCACCGCATGTCGCCGCGCGCGCTGTCCTGAGCAGCACCTCAAGGTCTACGGCGACGGCTCGCCATGCGGCGCTACGGCCTTAAGCACGCGCCAGGCCTGCACCTTTACCCCGTGTCAACGCCGCTTCCGCCGTCGTTGTCGCCCTGTCGCGCGTGAGCGCACGATCTGGCAGCGCTTGCGGGCGCATGCCGCACCCCGGACATTGGTCAAGTCGCTTTACATTATATAAAATGCGCTACCCACCACCGTAGCGAGACCACCATGTCCCCTCCTTCCCGCAAACACACCCTGCTATTCGCGCTGCTGATGTCCTGCTACATGGCCTTCCTGATGTCGGGCATCCTCACCGCGGTCAACACCGGCCTCGACGCCGGCTTTGTCGGCCGCTGGCTGCGCGCCTGGCTGCTGGCGTGGAGCTGCGCCTTCCCGCTGGTGCTGATCGGGGCGCCGCGCCTGCGCCGCCTGCTGCTGCGCTACGTCGGCCCCTGACAGCGTTGCCACCCGGCGGCCGCCCGGCCGCCGTTCGTTTCGGTTCACTTTCAATCAAATCGAATCGAAACAACCGGAAACCCGCCGCAAAACAGGGTTTTTCCCGCCAAGAATCACCACAAACGAACACACCCCCGTCGCAATTTACGCTATCATGCCGCCCCTTCAGCGGCGATCACCGCTGAAAACCTGGCACCACAAGACCGCTGAAGCGGCAATTGACCATAACAACACCCTGAGCCCGTTGATGTTGCCGGCACCGCAACAAGTGCTGCCGGCGACGTTGCGCTCGACACGCATTAGGAGCACATATGGAATTACTTCACGGCTGGATCAATGCCGGCAATGACCTGATCTGGGGTCAGCTACTGATCTACCTGTTACTGGGCATCGGCCTGTTCTTCACCCTGCGCATGGGTTTCATGCAGATCCGCCTGCTGCCGCGCGGCGTGAAGGAAATGCTGGGTGGCCGCAACCACGTCGCCGGCAGTAACGACATCTCCTCGTTCCAGGCCTTCGCCACCGGCCTCGCCAGCCGCGTCGGTACCGGCAACGTCGCCGGCGTCGCCACCGCCATCGCGCTGGGCGGCCCCGGCGCCGTATTCTGGATGTGGATGACCGCGCTGCTGGGCATGGCCAGCGCCTTCGCCGAATCCAGCCTGGCGCAGCTGTTCAAGGTCAACCACCACGACAACACCTTCCGCGGCGGTCCGGCCTACTACATCCAGAAGGGCCTGAACATGCGCTGGCTGGGCATGGCGTTCTCGATCTCGCTGATCGTCGCCTTCGGCCTGGTGTTCAACGCGGTGCAGGCCAACTCCATCGTCGCCGCGACCGAAGGCGCGCTGGGCTGGGACAAGAACCTGGTCGCCATCGGCCTGGTGCTGCTGACCGCGCCGATCATCTTCGGCGGCATGCGCAAGGTCGGCCAGGTGGCGGAATGGATGGTGCCGGTGATGGCCGCGCTGTATCTGGGCATGACCGTGTACGTGATCATCACCCACGCCAGTGAAGTACCGGGCGTGCTGGCGCTGATCGTGAAGAGCGCCTTCGGCATGCAGCAGGCTGCCGGCGGCTTTGCCGGCTACGCCATCAGCCAGGCGATGATGCTGGGTATCAAGCGCGGCCTGTTCTCCAACGAGGCCGGCATGGGCTCGGCACCGAACGCCGCCGCCGCCGCCACCACCCGTCATCCGGCATCGCAGGGCCTGATCCAGATGTTCGGCGTGTTCATCGACACCATGATCGTGTGCACCTGCACCGCGCTGATCGTGCTGCTGTCCGGCGCCTTCGTGCCCGGCGCCGAGCTGAAAGGCGTACAACTGACCCAGGCGGCGATGAGCGCCACGCTGGGCAGCTGGGGCGGCACGCTGCTGGCAGTGATCATGTTCCTGTTCTGCTTCAGCACCATCATCGGCAACTACGCCTACGCCGAGGGCAACGTCGAGTTCATCAAGAACAACAAGACCGTGATCTTCCTGTTCCGTCTGGCCGTGCTGGGCATGGTGGTCTTCGGCTGCCTGGGCAGCTCGATGCTGGTCTGGGACATGGCCGACCTGGCGATGGGGGTGATGGCACTGATCAACCTGTTCGCCATCGTGATGCTGTCCAAGTACGTGTTCGTGCTGCTGAAGGACTACCAGCAACAGCTGAAGGCCGGCGTGAAGCAGCCGGTGTTCGACGTGAAGAAGTACCCGGAAATCGAAGCCAAGATCCACAAGGACGTGTGGTAAGCCTTGCGGCCAACCTTGTCCCGAGCAAGCCCGCCACCGGCGGGCTTTTTTTGCGCGCGGCCGCGGCGCACGATGGCAACGCAACCAAGACCAAGTCTGCCCTTGCCCCACCGCCAGCACCATCCATCCTAGGTGTCGGTCCTCGCCGAAGGCGATGACGCACCGCGGCCAATGTCGCCATGGCACAGGAATGGCAAGTGGCGACCATAGGTAGTTTTGCTGATAGAGGCCGGATAATGACTAATGTATGATTTCTTATGCCATGTTGAGGGCCGAGAAATATGTCTGAACAAACCGTAGCCGATGGACGAGTCATGCTTGATCCTGCCAAGCTCAAGAAGTTGAGACGTGACAAGTGTTTTAGCCAGGACGATCTGGCGGAACACGCCCGAATCAACCGCTGTCCCGTTTCTACTGCCTCGATCAAAAGGGCCGAACTGGGGACACCGGTACGTTACCGAACGGCAAAAAACCTAGCGCAGGCCCTGGGGGTCGAGGTCAGTCTATTATTCTCCGAATAATCTATTCGGCAAATACCAGATAATCATTATCTAAATTTTTACAGTATTTTCACGCATCATTCTGATGCCCAATTGATACCAACTTGACCCGCAACAGACCCATTTTTCTTTTTATGCAATGGTTATAGTGAGTTGGCTGATTCGTCAGCAACATCACATCTAACTGATTGGAGAATTGGAAATGGCTGAAAAGTACAATATCTACCTGGTCAACAAATCGGGCAGCACCCGTAACTTCTGGCTGTTCCTGCAGCCGCCCGAGCAGATGAAAGCCGACCCCGGCGTTTTCGCGAATTCGAGCGCATGCCTGAGCATTATCAACAATGCCCAAGGTTACAACCTGTTCACCGTGCCGGTGCAATATTCGGTTGCGGCAGGGGCCAGCAACGAGGCCGTTGGTCTCGACGTAGCCATTACTTCCAACGTGCCGATGCTTGCCACTCTGGGCAAGCAGTACGAGGCGGACTATGTCACCTGCCCACCGCGCCAGGGACCACAGCTCAAGGAAGTGGGTGCCGGCTCCAGCGGCCTCGTCGACATCGTCACCAACAACTTCAACAAACCCAGCAATGAAGATCATGGCTGGTTTGCCAACCAGAGCTTCGGCATTCAGACCGCAGCCGGCTATATCGGCATGACCTGGTCCCCGGACCCGGGCGTTACCCGCCACATCCAGCCCAAGTTCTCGTTCTACGTAAGCACCGGCGATTTCGACTACAACACCCTGGCGCAATGGACCGATGTGTCGACCAAGGCGGCCGAAATCACCCTGGACAAATTCAGCCAGTTCAACTGCACCGTGACGCTGACCGAAACCGGCGACTGGACCGTGACTCCCGGCAAGCCCGCCGTCAGCGTGGCTGACGACGTGGTGCATGCACTGGTGAACAGCCACCAGTCGCTCTGCAAGGCACACGAGAACCTGCTTGCCCTGACGCAATCCGCACCACTGCAGCAGCTGCAGCTGGAAGGCGATCCAACCTTCCTCGACTCCGTATCCAGCGTGGTGTGGCAAGACAATGCCGTGGACGGCGTGGTGCGATCCGACATGGCCAATACCTTCCTCAAGGGCCGGCTGTCGGTGGGCAGCGCGCTGATGGCCGGGTTCACCTTCTTCCTGCTTAGCGGCGTGCGCTTCAACATCAAGGGCTCGACGCAGCAGGGATCCTTCCAGTGCGAATTTGATTACGCCGGCGATCGCTCCGCCAAGGCCGTGCAGGACTTGTTCCAGCCCGGCGCACCACTGGAATTCCACAAGTAATCCGTTCATTACTTGACTCGGGACACAAGCGTTTACCGGTTAAACGTTTGTGTCCTGTTATTGAAAGCAATATCCCGCATGGAATCCGCTAACAATACAATTATCTTTCCTCCCATAAAAAGTTTTGGGGTATTACTGACGTCTACGCCAGATACAGCCATCACGATTACTTCCGTTAGTGACCTTAATATAAAACTTGGTTTGACTTTTTATGCCACCAGCTCTCCGATGACCGATTATATTCTCGCTGGAATTCAGTCTGTACATACCAAGGTAATTATCGATTTTAGCAATCAATTGCCACTATCCTGGGTTGCCTCGGTGCTGGCCGCGGGAGAAATCAGCCCGAATCAGCTTGCTTATCCATTCAGCGCCAATGCAGATCAATTCTCGATGCGGTTTAATAATGAAATTACCCTGACACACGACGAGAGTGGCTGGCGAATACCGCCCTATGACAATAAAGAATATCGCGTCTGTATTGGCTTGGGGATGGGGTTGGAAGAAATAGACTGGGGCTGTAGTGTAACGGTGGCCCCCAATAGCAGCGTGTTGCTGGAAGCCAGCGCCTATGAGGTGTTTCGCCTGGATATGGCAATGCCGATAGGTAGTCCGGTGACGCCCACGCCACCCAATGCCTGGCAGATTCCCCTTGGCAGCAAGGCGCTACTCTCGTTCTCAGCCTCGGGCATCGGAACGCTGACGTTCGGAACCGGCAACCAGGCACAACAAGCCAATCCAGAGCATGACCAACACGCCGCCAAGTCTTGAAAAACAAGCCAGGCGCACTTCCCTGCCCCCATCCGGCTCAAATGGATGACAGGCTCTAGCGCCCGCGCCGCCGCCGGCATCAACAAAAAGGTTGGCCGCATCGCTGCGGCCAACCTTGTGTGCCTGTCGTCCCGCCGCCCGTGCGGCGCGCGTCAGATGGTTTTCGAATAGCGCGCGCCGGTTTCGCGCTCGCGCAGGTGGCGGTCGAACGCCATCGCGATATTGCGGATCAGGAAGCGGCCCTTCGGCTCCACCATAAGGAAGTCGCCGTCGAAGTGCAGCAGGCCCATCTGCTGGAATTCGCGGATCTTCGGCAGCTCGTCGGCGAAGTAGTCGGCAAAATTGATGGCGAAGGTCTGCTCGATCGCCTCCACCGACAGCGAGAAGCGGCACATCAGCGCCTGGATCACGCTGCGGCGCAGGATGTCGTCCTGGGTCAGCGTCATACCGCGCATCACCGGCAGGTGGCCGGCGTCCAGCGCCGCGTAGTAGGCGTCGATGTCCTTTTCGTTCTGCGAGTAACAGGGGCCGACCTTGCCGATCGACGACACGCCGAAGCCGATCATGTCGCAATCGGCGTGGGTGGAGTAGCCCTGGAAGTTGCGCTGCAGGCGGCCCTGCTCCAGCGCGCGCGTCAGCTCGTCACCGGGCTTGGCGAAGTGGTCCATGCCGATGAACACGTAGCCGGCGTCGCTCAGCTGCTGTACCGAGTTCTGCAGGATGTCGAGCTTGGTGGCGCTGGACGGCAGATCGGCCTCGTTGATGCGGCGCTGCGGCTTGAACACGGTCGGCAGGTGCGCGTAGTTGTACAGCGCGATGCGGTCCGGCGACATCGCGATCACCTTGTTGACGGTGCTTTCCAGCGAGTGCGCGCTCTGCAGCGGCAGGCCGTAGATCAGGTCCACGCTCACCGACTTGAAGCCGGCCTCGCGCGCGGCGTCGATCACCAGCCGGGTTTCCGCCTCGCTCTGGATGCGGTTCACTGCCTGTTGCACCGCCGGATCGAAATCCTGGATGCCGACGCTCATGCGGTTGAAGCCGAGACGGCCCAGGTGCAGCACGGTGTCGCGGCCAACCTTGCGCGGGTCGATCTCGATCGAGAACTCGCCTTCCGGCAGCAGCTCGAAGTAGCGGTTGATGACGCCCATCACCCGGTCCAGCTGCGCATCGGAGAGGAAGGTCGGTGTGCCGCCGCCGAAATGCAGCTGGATCACCTTCTCGCGACAGCCGAGTTTTTCCGCCACCAGCGCGATTTCCTTTTCCAGGTAGTCGAGGTAGGCGTCGGCGCGGCTCTTGTCCTTGGTGATAATCTTGTTGCAGCCGCAGTAGTAGCAGATGGTGTTGCAGAACGGGATGTGTACGTACAGCGAAATGCCGCGATGGTTTGCCCCAATGGCGCGCTGCGCCAGGCAATGTTCATAATCATTCACCCCGAAACCGGCGTGAAAACGGTCGGCAGTCGGATAGGAGGTGTAACGCGGACCGGACCCTTCCAGTGTTTCGATCAGGGTCCGGTCGAAAACACATTGGGTCGGGATAAATGCAGAATGAGCAGCCATCATATATTTTGATTGGAAATCTGGTGGGGGACTGGTAAATTTGCGCAATTACGCCTTGATCTGCATTGACGCTCATCAAGCAAGCTCATCTGTCCCTGGAAATCGACTCTCGGTATGAACGATCTGTCCTCCCCCCTGCATTCGCTGAAAGTCACTTGTTCCAACTGCAGCCTGCGTGAATTGTGCCTGCCGGTGGGGCTAAACCGTGACGAGATGGCCCAGCTGGATGCCGTTATCCGTCAGAGCCGCCGTTTCAAGCGCGGTGAATACCTGTTCCGCAGCGGAGAAGGTTTCCGTTCTTTATACGCGGTGCGCACCGGCTATTTCAAGACCTGCGTTTCCAGCCAGGACGGCCGCGAACAGGTTACCGGTTTCCACATGTCCGGCGAGCTGATGGGGCTGGACGGCATTTCCTCCAACACCCACGGTTGCGACGCCATCGCGCTGGAGGACAGCGAGGTGTGCGAGCTGCCGTTCAGCCGCATGGAAAGCCTGGGACGCGACATCCCCAGCCTGCAACACCACTTCTTCCGCCTGATGAGCCGCGAAATCGTGCGCGACCAGTCGGTGATGCTGCTGCTGGGCAATATGAAGGCGGAAGAACGCCTCGCCGCCTTCCTGCTCAACCTGTCGCAGCGCCTGGCCAGCCGCGGCTTTGCCGCCAACGACTTCATCCTGCGCATGAGCCGCGAGGAAATCGGCAGCTTCCTCGGCCTGAAACTGGAAACCGTCAGCCGCACGCTGTCGAAATTCCAGCAGCAGGGCTGGATCCTGGTCGATCACAAGCACATCCAGCTGGTCCGCCCGGAAGAGCTGAAGGCCCTGGTGGCCGGCTGCTCGCAGGCCAACAGCGCCGGCTAAACCTGCCGCGTGACGCAATAAAAAAGCCCGGATCGACCGATCCGGGCTTTTTGCATCGTGCGTTGCGGGCTCAGCCGGCTTGCCAGCCGCCACCCAGTGCCGCGTACAGCGACACCACCGCCGACAGCCGCGCGAGGCGAGCGCTGGACAGCGCCTGCTCCACCTGGAACACGCCGCGTTCGGCGTCCAGCACGTCCAGATAGCTGGAGTAGCCGTTGTCGTAGCGCAACCGCGCCAGGCGCAGCGCCTCGCGCAGCGAGGCCAGCTGCTGCAGCTGCGCCTGTTCGGTGGCGCGCGTGGTGCTGACCGCCGACATCGCGTCCAGGGTATCGGCAAACGCCTGCTGCACCGTCTTCTCGTACACCGCCAGCGCCTGCTTCTGGCGCGCGTTGGCGGCATCGACACCGGCGGCGATACGGCCGGCGTTGAAGATCGGCGCGGTCAGGTTGGCCGCGAAGTTCCAGGTCTGCGCCGGGCCGCTGAACAGGTCGGTCAGCGCGGTGCTGGCGCTGCCGATACCGGCCGACAGGCTGATGCTCGGGAAGTAGGCGGCGCGGGCGACGCCGATGCGGGCGTTGGCCGCGATCAGGCTGGCTTCCGCCGCCGCCACGTCGGCACGGCGCAGCAGCAGGTCGGACGGCAGGCCGGACGGGATCTGCTCCGGCTCGGCCAGCGCCGACAAGGCCTTGCCGCGGCCAAGGTTGGCCGCAATGTCACGCGGCGAACGGCCCAACAGCACCGCCAGCGCGTGTTCGGTCTGCGTCACCGCCTGTGCCAGCTGCGGCACGGTGGCGCGCGCACTGGCGGCCTCGGCCTCGGCCTGGCGCAGCTCCAGCTCGGAGGTCATGCCGCCGTTGAAGCGTTTCTGGCGCAGCTGCAGCGATTGCTCGCGGCTTTGCAGCGTGGCGCGGGCGCTGGCGAGCTGGGCGTCGTAGCTGGCGAGCTGGAAGTAGCTCTTGGCCACCTGGCTGCCCAGCGACAGCCTGAGCGCGGCCAGCGAGCGCTCGCTGGCGCTGACGTCGGCTAGCGCCGCTTCGCGTTCGCGGCGCAGCTTGCCCCACAGGTCCAGCTCCCAGCTAGCGGTCAGCCCGGCCTGGCGGCTGTCGAGCAGCGCCCCGCCACCACTGCTGTAGCTCGAGGTCTGGCTGCGGCCGCTGCCGGCGCTGGCGCTGACCTGCGGCAGCAGGCCGGCTCGCGCCACACCGGCGGCGGCGGCGGCTTCTTCCACCCGCGCCGCGGCCTGCACCAGATCACGGTTGTAGCGCAGCGACTCGTCTATCATCGCGTCCAGCACCGGATCCTCGAAACTGCGCCACCAGTCGCTGGCGACCGGCGCCACGTTGGCCGCCGCCTGCGGCATGTCCAGCTGCGGACGCTGGTAGTCGGGGCCGACCGCGCACGCCGACAGCGCGGCGGCGACCAGGATTGGCAACAGCGCTTGCTTAAGCATCATGCTGTTCTCCTTGTGGTGCCGGCTTGCGCTGGCTCCACTGCATAATCAGTTTGAAAAACAGGGGGATGAACAGCGCCGCGATGAAGGTTGCGGCCAACATGCCCCCGATCACGCCGGTACCGATCGAGTGACGGCTGGCGGAGCCGGCGCCGCTGGAAATCGCCAGCGGCACGCAACCGAGGATGAAGGCCAGCGAGGTCATCACGATCGGGCGGAAACGCAGCTTGGCCGCCTCCACCGCCGCCTCGGTCAGCGAACGCCCTTCTTCCATCTTCAGCACCGCGAACTCGACGATCAGGATCGCGTTCTTGGCCGCGAGGCCGATCAGCGTCACCAGCGCCACCTGGAAATAGATGTCGTTCTCCAGCCCGCGCAGCCAGTTGGCCACCAGCGCGCCGAATACCGCGAACGGCACCGCGGTCAGCACCGCGATCGGCAGCGTCCAGCGCTCGTACTGGGCCGCCAGGATCAGGAACACCATCACCAGCGCGATCACGAATACCGTCGACGAGGCACCGCCGGTGGATTGCTCCTGGAAGGCGGAGCCGGTCCACGCCAGGGTGTAGCCGTCCGGCAGCGTTTCCTTCGCCAGCTGTTCCATCACCGCCAGCGCTTCGCCGGAGCTGTAGCCCGGTGCCGGGCCGCCGACCAGCTTGGCCGACGGGAAGGCGTTGTAGCGCTCGACGATTTCCGGACCGGTGGCCTGTTCCACCGTCACCAGGCTGGACAGCGGAATCATCTGCCCGTTCTGCGCCCGCACGAACACGGTACGCAGGTTGTCGACGCTCTTGCGGAACTCGGCCTCCGACTGCAGCTGCACGGTGAAGATGCGGCCGAACTTGTTGAAGTCGTTGACGTACAGCGCGCCGAAGGTGCTCTGCATGGTGTCGAACACGTCGTCGATCGGCACGCCCAGCGCCTTGGCCTTTTCACGGTCCAGCTGCACGTTGACCTGTGGCACGTTGGCAGAGAAGGTGCTCTGCACGCCGGCCAGTTCCGGCCGTTTCGCCGCCGCCATCATCAGCGCCTGCGCCTGGGCCGCCAGCTCGGCAGCCGAGGCACCGGCACGGTTCTGCACGTAGGCTTCGAAGCCGCCGGTGGAGGACATGCCGGAGATCGGTGGCGGGTTGAAGGCCAGGACCAGCCCTTCCTTGATGCCGGCCCCCTTCATGAACACGTCGCCGACCACCGCCTGCGCCGACATACCCGGCGCCTTGCGCTCGTCCCACGGCTTCAGGGTGATGAAGGTGACACCGGTGTTGGTGCGGTTGGAGCCGGACAGGATGTCAAAGCCGGCAAAGCTCATCACGTCCTTCACCGCCGGGTTCTTGGCGATTTCCACGTCCAGCTTGTCCATCGCGTCCACGGTGCGGTTGATCGCCGCGCCGTCGGGCAGGATGGTGGCGGAGATCACGTAGCCCTGGTCTTCTTCCGGCGCCAGCGACGACGGAATCAGCTTGAACAGCCATGCCGAGGCGCCGATCAGCAGCCCGAACAGCACCAGTGCCAGCACGGAACGCTTGATCAGGAAGGCCACGCCGCTGCTGTAGCGCTGGGTGATGCGGTCAAACAGGCGGTTGAAGCCGTCGAAGAAGGCGTTGCTGTGCTGATGCTCGGACTTCAGCATCGCCGCGCACAAGGCCGGGGTCAGCGTCAGCGCCACGATGCCGGAGATGGTCACCGACATCGCGATGGTGATGGCGAACTGCTTGTACATCTGGCCGGCAATACCGCCCATGAACGCCACCGGGATGAACACCGAGCACAACACCAGCACGATGGCGACCACCGGGCCGCTGACTTCCTTCATCGCCTGGATGGTGGCTTCGCGCGGCGGCTTGCCCTCTTTCATCATGATGCGTTCGACGTTCTCCAGCACCACGATGGCATCGTCGACCACGATACCGATCGCCAGCACCATGCCGAATAGCGTCAGGGTGTTGATGGAGTAGCCGAACATGTACATACCGGCAAAGGTACCGACGATGGACACCGGCACCGCCAGCCCCGGAATCAGCGTCGCGCGCCAGTTCTGCAGGAACAGGTACACCACGGCGAACACCAGCACCATCGCTTCCATCAGCGTGGTGATCACTTCCTGGATCGAAACCTCGACGAAGCGGGTGGTGTCGTAGGGGATGGAGTAGGACAGGCCGGCCGGGAATTTCGCCGCCAGCTCGTCCATCTTCGCCTGTACCGCCTTGGCGGTGTCCAGCTGGTTGGCGCCCGGCGCCAGGTTGATACCGATCGGGATGCTAGGACGGCCGTTGTGCTTGCCGTAGAAGTCGTAGCCCAGCGCACCCAGCTCCACCCGTGCCACGTCCTTCAGGCGCACCTTGGCCCCGTCGGCGGCCGCGCGCACGATGATGTTCTCGAACTCGCTGGCCTCGGTCAGGCGGCCCTTGGTGGTGATGGTGTAGGTGAAGTCCGGCTTGCCGGCGTTCGGTTCGGCGCTGATCTTGCCGGCGGCGAACTGCGCGTTCTGCTCGCGGATGGCGGTGGCCACGTCGCTGGGCGTCAGCTTCAGCTGCGCCAGACGGTCCGGCCGCAGCCACACCCGCATCGCGTAGTCCTTGCCGGCGAAGTTGGTGACCTGGCCAACGCCGGGGATGCGCTTGATCTCGTCAACCACGTTGAGCAGCGCGTAGTTGCTCATGAACAACGTGTCGTAGCGCTTGTCCGGGGAGTACAGCGAGATCACCTGCAGGAAGGTGGCCGCCTGCTTGCGCACGTTGACGCTCTGGCGGCGCACCTCTTCCGGCAGCGACGACAGCACCGACTGCACGCGGTTGTTGACGTTGATCGACGCCTGGTCCGGATTGGTGCCGATCTTGAAGGTGACGTTGATGGTCAGCCGGCCGTTACTGGCACTGCTGGACTGCATGTACAGCATGTCGTCGACGCCGTTGATCGCCTGTTCCAGCGGCGAGGCCACGGTATCGGCGATCACCTCGGCGGAGGCGCCGGGATAGGCGGTGGTCACCGCCACCGACGGCGGCACGATCTGCGGGTACTGTTCGATCGGCAGCGCGCGCATGCCGAAGAAACCGGCCAGCACGATCACGATCGACAGCACGCTGGCAAAGATCGGCCGGCGGATGAAGAAAGATGAAAACATGTGTTATTCCTCGCCTTAGCCTTGGGCTGCTGCCGGGGCGGCAACGTTGGCCGCAGCCGCCTGCGGCACCACCTTGGCACCCGGACGCAGCTTGATCAGGTTGTCGGTAATCACCAGGTCGCCGGCCTTCAGCCCGCTCTCGACGATGAAGCCGTTATTGGCGCTGTCGCTGATCTGCAGCGGACGGGCCTCGACGGTATTGTCCTTGCCGACTACCCACACCATCTTGCCCTGCTGCGAGGTCAGCACCGCCTTCTGCGGCACCACCAGCGCATTGAGGCGTACCGCGCCCTTCAGCTCGACGCGCACGAACTGGCCGGCACGCACGGTGCCTTCAGGATTGACGAAGCTGGCGCGCGCCGCCGAGGTGCCGGTGGTCGGATCGATGACGCGGTCGGCAAAGTTGATGCGGCCTTCACGGCCGTAGGTGCTGCCGTCCGGAAGTTTCAGCGACACGATGTAGCGGCCGCCTTCCGGCTGGCGCAGCTTGCCGCTGGCCGCCATTTGCTGGTTCTTCAGCACGTCGTTGTCGGACAGCGAGAACTTGACGTAGATCGGGTCCAGCTGCGAGATCTTGGTCAGCAGGCCAGCATCGCCCGGCTGCACCAGGCTGCCCTCGGAGCGCGCCTCGGCACTGGTCACGCCGGAGATCGGCGCGGTGACGCGGGTGTAGCCGAGATTGATCTGCGCCGACTTCATCGCGGCGCGGGCGGCGGCGACCGAGGCCTTGGCACTGGCCAGCGCGGCCACCGCGTCATCGCGGTCCTTCTGGCTGACGGCATTTTCCTTGAACAGCGGCAGCACGCGGTCGTGGTCCTGCTGCGCGCGGATCAGCTTGGCTTCTTCCAGCTTCAGCGTCGCCTCCGCCTGCTCCAGTGCCGCCTGGTACGGTGCGGCGTCGAGCTGGAACAGCACGTCACCGGCGCGCACGCTGGCACCCTCGGTGTAGGCACGCTTCTGCAGGATGCCGGAGACGCGGGCGCGCACTTCTACCTCGCGCGAACCGACCGCCTGGCCGACGTACTCGGTGACCACCGGCACATCGGCGGCGGCCATCTTCACCACGCTGACCGGCATCGGCGGCATCGCCCCGTGACCGGCAGCCTGCTCGCCCTGCTGCCCGCAAGCGGTCAGCATCACTGCCAGCGGCAACAGCGCCAGCGTCCATTTATGATTATTGAAAGAACTCACCAGAGATCTCCTTGATGTGTGCGTCGTACATTGGCAACAGCTGTCTGCGCGCTGCGTGCCGGTCAAAAAATGCCAACTGGCTATATAGCATGCAATCGTGCTGGACAGCCGCTTGCCAGGACGCGTTTCTGAATTCCGGTACAGACAATGCGACAAATTTGCGCCATAATACATACATTCGTGTATGTATGTAAACAAATCAACCAGCGCAGCGGTGGCTTTAACGCTATCCTTACGCCGCGTTGAATAACCCTTTCGAGAACATGGCACGCAAGACTAGAGAAGAAGCCGAGCAAACCCGTCACCTGCTGCTGGATACCGCCGAACAGGTATTCTGGGAAAAAGGTGTCGCCGCGACCTCGCTTGCCGACATCGCCGCCGCCGCCGGGCTGACCCGCGGCGCGATCTACTGGCACTTTTCCAACAAGCTCGACCTGTTCAACGCGCTGTGCGACCGCATCATTCCGGAGCTGGAAATTCTCGACGCGCGCCTGCTCGACAGCAGCATCAACCCGGCGACGCGGCTGTGGCTGCACGGTCATTCCATGTTCGCCCTGCTGCACGACAATCCGCGTATCCGCCGCATCTGCGGCATCCACCATCTCGGCTGCGAGCAGGTCGGCGAAATGGCGCCGTTGCTGCTGGAGCAGATCAGCTGGACCCAGGAAAAACAGGCCAAGCTGCAGCAGGTGCTGCACTGTGCGCAGGAGCAGCAATTGCTGCGTGCCGATGTCGATCCCAAGCTGGCCGCCATCGGCCTGCACAGCCTGTACGGCGGCCTGATCCACAGCTGGTTGCTGGCACAGGACGACCGCACCATTCACAATAATCTATCCGCGCTGTTAAGCCCTTATTTTGAAGGCATTTTCAAGGAGCGCTGCTGGCTGCAACCCCTGCCATGCGCTGCTGAATAGCGTTATACTCCGCGTCTTTACGCCTTCCGCCCTTCTGTCATGACTCACGCCATCAGCATCGATGCTGTCAGCAAACGCTTCGCGTCGCTGCAGGCACTGGATCACATCAGCTTCACTGTAGAACACGGCGAGTTCTTCGCCCTGCTCGGCCCCAACGGCGCCGGCAAGACCACGCTGATTTCCGCCATGGCCGGCCTGTCGCGCGCCGACAGCGGCCAGATCCGCATCATGGGTCACGACACCGTGGCGCAGGCGCGTGACGCACGCATGAAACTGGGGGTGGTGCCACAGGAACTGGTGTTCGATCCGTTCTTCACCGTGCGCGAGACGCTGACCTTCCAGTCCGGCTATTTCGGCATCCGCCACAACGATGCCTGGATCGACGAACTGCTGCACAAGCTGGGGCTGACCGACAAGGCCAACGTCAACATGCGCGCGCTGTCCGGCGGCATGAAACGGCGGGTGATGGTGGCGCAGGCGCTGGTGCACCGCCCGCCGGTGATCGTGCTGGATGAACCAACCGCCGGCGTCGACGTCGAACTGCGCCAGAGCCTGTGGGCGTTCGTGAAGGAACTCAACGCCGCCGGCCACACCATCGTGCTGACCACCCACTATCTGGAAGAAGCCGAAGCGCTGTGCAGCCGCATCGCGATGATGAAAAAAGGCCGGCTGATCGCGCTGGAAAACAAGGACACCCTGCTGTCGCGCAGCGCGGCGCGCGAAGTGTCGCTGCAGCTGTCTGGGCCGTTGCCGGCCAGCCTGCAGCCGCTGAGCCTGCGTCAACAGGACGGCCGCCACATCCTGGCGCTGCCGGACATTGCCAAACTGGAGCAGGTATTGAGCGAACTGAGGTTGGCCGCAGTGGAAGTACGCGAATTGTCGGTGCACGAAACCGATCTGGAGCAGGTCTTCGTCAAGCTGATGCACGGAGGACAACTCTGATGTACGGCTTTCTGACCCTGTTCAAGAAGGAAATCCTGCGCTTCTGGAAGGTCGGCTTCCAGACGGTGATGGCGCCGGTGCTGACCGCGCTGCTGTACCAGATGATCTTCTCGCACGTGCTGTCGCAGCATGTCGAGGCCTATCCCGGCGTCAGCTACACCGCGTTCCTGATCCCTGGCCTGGCGATGATGTCGATGGCGCAGAATGCGTTCGCCAACAGCTCGTCCAGCCTGATCCAGTCCAAGATCACCGGCAACATCGTGTTCCTGCTGCTGCCGCCGATCAGCTCGCCGGCGTTCTTCGGCGCCTACCTGCTGGCGTCTGTCGTGCGCGGGCTGGTGGTCGGCTGCGGCGTGCTGCTGGTCACTGCTTGGTTCGGCCTCAGCCTGCCGGCGCAGCCGCTGTGGCTGCTGGCCTTTGCCGTGCTCGGCTGCGGCGTGCTCGGCGCGCTGGGTATCATGGCCGGCATCTGGGCCGACAAGTTCGACCAGCTGGCCGCGTTCCAGAATTTCCTGATCATGCCGCTGACGTTCTTGTCCGGCGTGTTCTACTCTATCAACAGCCTGCCGCCGCTATGGCGCAGCGTCTCCCACCTCAACCCGGTGTTCTACATGATCGACGGCTTCCGCTACGGTTTCTTCGGCCAGGCCGACGTCTCGCCGTGGCTGTCGCTGGCGGTGGTCGGCGGCTGCTTCGTCGCGCTGTCGCTGTGGGTGATGCGGCTGATCGCCAGCGGCTACAAGCTTCGCCATTGAGCAGCGGCACCTTGCGTGCCGCGCCATTACAACAAAAGACAGGAACCATGATGGTAAGTGCAGACTATATCAAGGAAGTCATTCTCGCCGGACTTCCCTGTGACTACATTGACGTGCAGGGCGATGACGGCACCCACTTCAACGCCGTGATCGTCAGCGCGGAATTCTCCGGCCGCAATCGCGTCCAGCGCCACCAGTTGGTGTACCAGGCCCTCGGCGACCGCATGCGCGCCGAGATTCATGCATTGGGAATGAAGACACTCAGCCCGGAAGAATGGGCGCAGCAACAAGGCTAAATCACGAAAATGGAAAAACTGGTCATTCAAGGCGGCAACGGCCCGCTCAACGGTGAAATCCGTGTTTCCGGCGCCAAGAACGCCGCCCTGCCGATCCTGTGCGCCGGCCTGTTGACCGCCGACACGCTGAAGCTCACCAATGTGCCGATGCTGCGCGACGTGGCCACCACGCAAAAGCTGCTGCAGGGCATGGGCGTACGCGTGATGACCGACAACGTGCACGAGTTCGAGATCACCGCCGCCAGCCTCGACACCCTGGTAGCACCGTACGATCTGGTGAAAACCATGCGTGCGTCCATCCTGGTGCTGGGCCCGACGCTGGCCCGCTTCGGCGAGGCCACCGTGTCGCTGCCAGGCGGCTGCGCCATCGGCTCGCGCCCGGTGGAACAGCACATCAAGGGCATGGTTGCCATGGGCGCCGAGATCTCCATCGAGCACGGCTACGTCAAGGCGCGCGCCAAGAAACTGCGCGGCGCCCACATCGTGATGGACATGGTCACCGTCGGCGGCACCGAAAACCTGATGATGGCGGCGGTGCTGGCCGAAGGCACCACCATCCTGGAAAACGCCGCGCGCGAGCCGGAAGTGGTCGACCTTGCCCACTGCCTGGTGGCGATGGGTGCCAAGATCCAGGGCATCGGCAGCGACAAGCTGGTCATCGAAGGCGTCGAGCGCCTGCATGGCGCCGAACACGCGATCATGCCGGACCGCATCGAGGCCGGCACCTTCCTCGTCGCCGGCGCCATGACCCAGGGCCACGTGGTGCTGCGCAATGCCGCACCGCGCAGCATGGACGTCATCCTCGACAAGCTGACCGAAACCGGCGCCGTGATCGAGTGCGGCGACGACTGGATCTCGCTGGACATGAAGCGCCGTCCGAAAGCGGTCAACGTGCGCACCCTGCCGCATCCGGCGTTCCCGACCGACATGCAGGCGCAGATGATGACGCTGAACACCATCGCCGAAGGTGCGGCGGTGATGACCGAGACCATCTTCGAAAACCGCTTCATGCACGTGCCGGAGCTGAACCGCATGGGCGCCAACATCGAGGTGGAAGGCAACACCGCCATCGTCAAGGGTGTGGAGAAGCTGTCCGGCGCCACGGTCATGGCCACCGACCTGCGCGCCTCCGCCAGCCTGGTGATCGCCGGCCTCGCCGCCGAGGGCGAAACCATCGTCGACCGCATCTACCATCTTGATCGCGGCTACGAGCACATCGAAGCCAAGCTCAATGCCGTCGGTGCCAACATCACCCGCGTCGCGAGCTAAATATTAAACATCGATATCACCGCCGTGGCTGCAATCGCAGCCACGGCGGTTTTTTATGGCTATTAATGTTTAACAAAACTGTTGCACAAACGTCATTTATCGCACGTTAATTTAAAATATTAAACACCCATCGCTTTATCTTCCGCCTTGCCGCCGCCTATCATCAGCCGACCCGCACCACCACAACCACGCTGCAGCGACAAGGAAGATCATGTTCGACACCATCAAGGCCAAGTTGCTGGTCGGCACCGGCCTGCTCGTTCTCGGCGGCTTCAGCCTGATCATCGGCGTCAACGCCCGCCTCTCCGCGCAACAGGCAGAGCAGCACGTGCTGGCCGCCACCCGCCTGCTGGCCGCCAACGAGGCCGCCAAGCTCAACCAGCGCCTGGAAGGCGCCTACACCACCACCAAGGACCTCGCCGCCTACGCACTGGTGCTCAAGCGCGGTGCGCCGGCCAATGCCCGCCCCCTTGCCGGCGCCCACACCCGCCTGCTGATGCAGACCAACCCGCAGGCCATCGGCGTATTCCTCGGCTGGGAGCCGAACGCGCTGGACGGCCGCGACAGCGAGCTGGCCGGGCAGCCGGAAAACGGCGCCAGCGGCCGCGCCGGCAGCTACTGGTTCCGCAAGGGCGGTCAGGAGGACGTGGTATGGGGTTCGGAGGACACCGACGGCAGCGAGTACTACGACGGCCCGAAACACAGCCTGCAGCCGGTGCTGACCGAGCCGTACGAGGACCACGACATCAAGGTGCTGATGGCGACACTGTCCTACCCCATCCTCGATAACGGCCGCTTTCTCGGCGTCGCCGGCATCGACTTCGGCCTGGCACAGCTGCAGGCGGTCGCCGCCGCGATCAGGCCCTACGGCAGCGGCTTCATGACCATCTACTCCAGCAAGGGCATGGTGCTCGGCGCTGGCGACAAGGCGCTGGTCGGCAAGGCGGACCCGGGGCTGCCGGCGGCGGCGCGGCGCGCGATCCGCAGCGGCGCCAGCCTGCAGTACGTCGACGACGCGCAGGTGCTGCACTACATCGAGCCGATGCGCGTCGGCAACATCCGCAACGCGTGGGCGGTGCGCATCTCGATTCCGCTGGAGCGTGCGCTGGCCGACAGCCGTGCCGCCACCCGCGACACCATCCTGTTCAGCCTCGGCGCACTGCTGCTGATCCTGCTGGTGCTCGGCGCGCTGCTGCGGCGGCTGACCACCCCGCTGACACGGCTGCAGCAGGCGCTGAGCGCGCTGGCCACTGGTGACGGCGACCTCACCCGCGAGCTGGCGATCCGCGGCCGCGACGAGATCGGCGCCTCCGCCGGCGCCTTCAACCGTTTCAGCCAGTCGCTGCGGCAGATGCTGCTGGAAGTGCGTGAACGGGTCGGCGCCGTGCACCACGCCACCCAGGCACTGGCCGGCGAAACCGGCGACATCAGCACCCGCTCGCAGCAGCAGGCGGTGGCCGCCACCGCCACGGCCGCCGCCATCGAGCAGCTGTCGGTCAGCATCAGCCACATCGCCGACTCCGCCCGCGTCGCCGAAGGCAGCGTGCGCGAGGCCGGCCAGGAGGCGGAACAGGTCGCCGACAGCGTGCATGCTACCGCCAGCGGGATCTCGCGCATCGCCGACACCATCCGCCAGCTCAGCAGCGTGCTGGCCGGGCTGGAGCAGCGCTCCGGCCAGATCAGCCACGTGGTGCAGGTGATCAGGGACATCGCCGAGCAGACCAACCTGCTGGCGCTGAATGCGGCGATCGAGGCCGCCCGCGCCGGCGAGCAGGGGCGCGGCTTTGCCGTGGTTGCCGACGAGGTGCGCAAGCTGGCCGAGCGCAGCGCCGGCGCCACCGTGGAAATCGCCGCCAGCATCCGCCAGGTGCAGGACGAGACCCGCAACGCCAACGACAGCATGAACGCCGCCATCCGCCAGGTGGAAACCGGGGTGCAGCAGGCGGAACGCGCCGCCGCTGCCATCTCCGGCATCCACCACCACAATCAGCAGGTGATGCGCACCGTGGCCGGCATCGCCAGCGCCACCGCCCAGCAGTCCAGCGCCAGCCACGACATCGCGCGCAATGTGGCGCAGATCCACGACATGATCGACGGCACCGACCAGTCGGTGCTGCACGCCACCCGCGCCACCGGGCAGCTGCGCCAGCTGGCGGACGAGCTGCAGCAGCGCATCGAGCGCTTCAAGCTGTAATCGCACGCCAAGGTTGGCCGCAAGCCGTTGCGGCCAACCTTGGGCATAAAAAAACCGGCAGTCCCCCGCGAGGGACTGCCGGTTGTCGGCCCAGGCCGCAACGGCGCTCAGTGGCCGTCGAACGAGCACACCGTGAACAGCGGGATGTTCAGCTCGCGCATCAGCTCGCCGCCGCCCAGCTCCGGCAGCTCGATGATGCCGGCGGTCTCGACCACTTCCGCGCCGAGGCGCTGCAGCAGCTTGTAGCCGGCCATCATGGTGCCGCCGGTGGCGATCAGGTCGTCGATCAGCACCACGCGGTCGCCCGGCTTCACCGCGTCGGTATGCATCTCCACCGTGGCGTTGCCGTACTCCAGCTCGTACTCCTCGGCCACGGTGGTGAACGGCAGCTTGCCCTTCTTGCGGATCGGCACGAAGCCGACATTCAGCTCGTAGGCCAGCACCGAGCCGATGATGAAGCCGCGCGCGTCCAGCCCGGCCACCATGTCGATGCGCTCACCCATGTAGCGGTGCACGAAGATGTCGATCAGCATGCGGAAGGTTTTCGGGTTCTGCAGCAACGGCGTGATGTCGCGGAACATCACCCCTTCGCTCGGCCAGTTCGGTACGGTGCGGATCCAGCCCTTCAGGTAGCGGGAGTAATCCAGGTTGCTCAGGTTTTCCATCAATTCAAGGCCTTAGTGGAAGAATGCCAGTTTCACGACCCACAGTCCGGCAATCACCAGCACCGCCGGCTTCAGGTCGGCAAAGCGGCCGGCCAGGATCTTGATCACGGCGTAGCTGATGAAGCCGAAGGCGATGCCGTCGGCAATGGAGAAGGTGAACGGCATCGCCACCGCGGTCATCACCGCCGGCGCCGATTCGGTCAGGTCGTCCCAGTCGATCTCGGCCAGGCCGCGCGTCATCAATACCGCGACGTAGCACAGCGCCGGCGCGGTGGCGTAGGCCGGCACCGTCTTCGCCAGTGGCGAAATCCACAGGCAGGCGAGGAACAGGATCGCCACCACCAGCGCGGTGAGGCCGGTACGGCCGCCGACGGCGGTGCCGGCTGCAGATTCAATATAGGCGGTGGTCGACGAGGTGCCCATCGCCGCGCCGGCGGTAATGGCGATCGAGTCGGCCATCAGCGCGCGCTTCAGCCGCGGCAGCTTGCCATCCTTGTCCAGCAGGCCGGCACGGTGCGACACGCCGACCAGGGTGCCGGTGGTATCGAACAGATCGACAAAGAAGAACACGAAGATCACGCCCAGCAGGCCGGCGGACAGCGCGCCCTCCAGATCCATCTGCATGAAGGTCGGCGCCATGCTCGGCACCGGCGCGAACAGGCCTTCGAAATTGGACAGCCCCAGTGTCACCGACAGCACCGTCACCGCCAGGATGCCGATGATGATGGAGCCTGGCACGCGGCGGTATTCCAGCGCCACGATGATGAAGAAGCCGAGGATGGCGAGCAGCACTTTCGGGTCGTGCAGGTTGCCCAGCGTCACCAGCGTGGCCGGATGATCGGCCACCACGCCGGCATTCTTCAGCGCAATGATGGCGAGGAACAGGCCGACCCCGGCGGAGATGGCGAACTTCAGCGACTGCGGAATGGCGTTGACGATCGCCTCACGCACCTTGAACAGGCTCACCGCCAGGAACACGATGCCGGAGATGAACACCGCGCCCAGCGCCGCCTGCCACGGCACGCCCATGCCCTGCACCACGGTGAAGGTGAAGTAGGCATTCAGGCCCATGCCCGGCGCCAGCGCGATCGGGTAGTTGGCGACCAGCGCCATGATGCCGGTGCCCAGCGCCGCCGCAAGGCAGGTGGCCACGAAGACGGCATTGAAATCCATGCCGGTGAGCGACAAAATCGCCGGGTTGACGATGACGATGTAGGCCATGGTCAGGAAGGTGGTAAAGCCGGCGATGACCTCCGTTCTCACGTCGGTGCCGTGCTCTTTCAGCTTGAAAAAGCTTTCCAGCAGCATCTTGTTCTCCCTCAAATTACGCAGATAAGTTTCTGACAAAACGCGCGATTTTAACTGAAACGGTTGTTTCACGCTCGGCGAGATACACGGCTGCGCGGCACTTAACCAACAATGGCCCTTGTGGTATCCTGAAATATTATTTCCGATCGTTGGCAGGAAGCCCCATGTCGCAAACAAACGGCACGATTTTCATCGTGGTCGCCCCGTCCGGAGCCGGCAAAACCTCGCTGGTCAGCGCGCTGCTGCAAGCTGAACCCAGTGTCGAACTCTCCGTGTCCTATACCACCCGCGCCCCGCGCCAGGGTGAAGAAAACGGCAAGCACTACCACTTTAGCGATCGCGCCACGTTCGAAAACATGATCGCAACCGGTGATTTCCTCGAGTACGCCGAGGTCTACGGCAACTACTACGGCACCAGCAAGCGCTGGCTGCGCGAAAGGTTGGCCGCAGGCCGCGACATCCTGCTGGAGATCGACTGGCAGGGCGCGCGCCAGGTGCGCGAGGTGTTCCCGGACGCGGTGTCGGTATTCATCCTGCCGCCGTCGATCGCGGTACTGGAAGCCCGCCTGCGCGGCCGCGCCACCGACAGCGAGGAGGTCATCGCCCGCCGCCTGTCCGAAGCGCGTGCCGAGATCGACCAGGTCGCCGAGTACGACTACCTGATCGTCAACGATGATTTCGAACAGGCACGCCTCGACCTGATCAGCGTCATTCGCAGCCAGCGCTTGCGCGGCGAGCGGCAATGCCGTCACCATCAGGCAGCGATTGCCGCGATGCAGACGCCGGCCTGATACTTGCAGATCCGCTGCCACAACCCCATTATTTTTTGCACCACCTCACCAGGGAGACACCCATTCATGGCCCGCATTACTGTTGACGACTGCCTGGACCGTATCCAGAACCGCTTTGACCTGACCCTGGCCGCATCCTACCGCGCCCGCCAGGTTGCCTCCGGCGCCACCACCTTCGTGGAACAGGGCCGCAACAAGCCGACCGTGGTCGCGCTGCGCGAAATCGCCGCCGGCCACATCGGCCGCGAGATCCTGACCCGCAACAAGTCGTAAGCCGCAACATGAGCCAGGACAGCGCCGCCGAACACATCGACTACAACGCCCTCGTTGACGCCGAGGCGGCGGCCCTGTTCGACGCGGCCAACCAGTACCTGCGCCCGGAAGACGTGCAGCTGCTGCGGCAGGCGTTCGCCACCGCGCGCGAGGCGCACGAGGGCCAGACCCGCAAGAGCGGCGAGCCCTACATCACCCACCCGCTGGCGGTGGCGGCAATGCTCACCGACTGGCGTCTCGATGCGCAGGGCTTGGCTGCAGCACTGATGCACGACGTGCTGGAAGACACCGGCGTCAGCAAGCCGACGCTGAGCGAGAAGTTCGGCCGCACCATCGCCGACCTGGTCGACGGCCTGTCCAAGCTGGAACGGCTGGAATACCAGACCAAGGAATCGGCGCAGGCGGAGAACTTCCGCAAAATGGTGCTGGCGATGGCACGCGACATCCGCGTCATCATCGTCAAGCTGGCCGACCGGCTGCACAATATGCGCACCCTCGACGCGATGCGCGAGGACAAGCGCCAGCGCATTGCGCTGGAAACGCTGGAAATCTATGCGCCGATCGCCAACCGCATCGGTCTGAACAAGGTCTATCGCGAACTGCAGGACCTGGCGTTCAAGCACCTGCACCCGCACCGCTACAGCGTGCTGTCCAAGGCGGTACGCGCCGCGCGCGGCAACCGCCGCGAAGTGGTCAACAAGATTCTGCAGGCCGTCACCCAGAAACTGGGCGAGGCCAATATCGAGGCCACCATCAAGGGCCGCGAGAAGAACCTGTACAGCATCTACAAGAAGATGCAGGAAAAGCACCTGTCGTTTTCCGAGGTGCTCGACATCTACGGCTTCCGCATCGTGGTCAAGGACAACGCCAGCTGCTACCTGACGCTGGGCGCGCTGCACAGCCTGTACAAGCCGATTCCCGGCAAGTTCAAGGACTACATCGCCATCCCCAAGGGCAACGGCTACCAGAGCCTGCACACCACCCTGTTCGGCCCTTACGGCACACCGGTGGAGATGCAGATCCGCACCCAGGAGATGAACGCGGTCGCCGAGGCCGGCGTCGCCTCGCACTGGATGTACAAGTCCGGCGACGCCAGCATCGATGCCGCCAAGCAGCGCACCCACCAGTGGCTGCAGAGCATCCTCGACATGCAGGAAGAAAGCGAAGACGCGATCGAATTCCTGGAACACATCAAGATCGACCTGTTCCCGGACGAAGTCTACGTCTTCACCCCGAAGGGCAAGATCATGGTGCTGCCGCAAGGCTCCACCCCGGTCGACTTTGCCTACGCGGTACACACCGACATCGGCCACCGCTGCATCGCCGGCCGCGTCAACTTCAACCTGGTACCGCTGCGCACCGTGCTGCGCAACGGCGACACCGTCGAGATCATCACCTCGACCCAGGCCAAGCCCAACCCGTCGTGGCTCAACTTTGTGCAGAGCGGCCGCGCCCGTTCCGGCATCCGCAACTACCTGAAAACGCTGCAGCAGAAGGATGCGGTGCAGCTGGGCGAAAAGCTGCTGCGCCAGGCGGCCAGCGCGCTGTCGCCGACGCCGCTGGACATCTCGCCGAAGCTGGAAGACAGCCTGCTGCACGCGCTGGGCGAACGCCAGCGCAGCTTCAACGACCTGCTGGCCGACATCGGCACCGGCAAACAGCTGGCGATCGTGATCGCGCGCAAGCTGTTCGAGCTGTCCGGCGAACAGCTGGGGCAGACCCCGGACGTCGGCCCGGTCACCATCCGCGGCAACGAGGGCGGCGCGGTGCAACTGTCCAGCTGCTGCAACCCGATCCCCGGCGACGCCATCATCGGCGCGATCAGCAAGGGCCAGGGACTGCTGGTACACCGCAAGGGCTGCGGCAATGCAGCGCGCATCGACCCGGAAAAGCTGCTGGAAGTGAACTGGGAGCCGCAGAAGGATCGCATGTTCGGCGTCAACATCAGCGTGCTGGCGCACAACCAGCGCGGTGCGCTGGCCGAAATCGCCGCCGCCATCTCGCAGGCCTCGGCCAACATCGAAACGGTCGACACCCAGGAAAACCACGGTGGCGACGGCTTCATCCACATCCACTTCCGCCTGCAGGTCGACAACCTGATCCATCTGGAAAACGTGCTGACCGCGATCCAGCAGGTCAATGTCGTGCAGCAGGCCGAACGACGCCAATAACCATGACCACGCTCATCATCAATGGCGAGACGCGCCAGTTTGACGAGATCGGCACGCTGGACGCGCTGATCGACACCCTCGCCCTGCGCGGCAAGCGCATCGCCATCGAACACAATGGCGAAATCGTGCCGCGCAGCCAGCATGCGCACACCCGGCTGAGCGATGGCGACACGCTGGAAGTCGTCGTTGCCGTTGGCGGCGGCTAACCTACCCCCAAGGAGAAAGATACCGTGCAGGACGCTCTGACCATTGCAGGAAAATCCTATCAATCGCGACTGCTGGTAGGCACCGGCAAATACCGGGATTTCCAGCAGACCGCCGACGCTCTGGATGCCTCCGGCTGCGAAATCGTCACCGTCGCCATCCGCCGCGTCAACCTGGGACAGACTGCCGGCGAACCGAACCTGCTGGACTTTCTGCCGAAAAACCGGTATACACTGCTGCCCAACACGGCGGGCTGCTACTCGGCAGACGATGCCGTGCGCACGCTGCGCCTGGCGCGCGAACTGCTGGACGACCACCGTCTGGTGAAGCTGGAAGTGCTGGGCGACCCGAACAATCTGTATCCCAATATGCGCGAAACCCTGAAAGCCGCGGAAACGCTGGTGAAGGAAGGTTTCGATGTCATGGTGTACACCTCGGATGATCCGATTGCCGCACGCGAGCTGGAACAGATCGGCTGCTGCGCCATCATGCCGCTGGCCAGCCTGATCGGCTCCGGCATGGGCATCCTCAATCCGTGGAACCTGCAACTGATCATCGAACAGGCCAATGTGCCCGTTCTGGTCGATGCCGGCGTCGGCACCGCATCCGATGCCGCCATCGGTATGGAATTAGGCTGTGACGGTGTGTTGATGAACACCGCCATCGCCGCAGCACAAGACCCCGTGCGTATGGCACGGGCAATGAAACTTGCTGTCGAAGCAGGCCGCGAAGCCCATCTGGCGGGCCGCATGCCTCGACGCTTTTATTCGGCGACTCCGTCTTCGCCACTCGAGGGGGTGATTTCTTCCCGCAAGGGATGATGCATTCAGGCACACAAATACCCTTTGCCCTGCATCAGGCTTTTACAAAAGCTACGACGTTGTTTACAATACTCATTTTCCTCGGGGCGGTTTTACGCCTCAAGCCAAGATTTTAAGGACCTTCGCTAAATGCCGAATATTCGCGTTAAAGAGAACGAGCCGTTCGAAGTTGCCATGCGTCGCTTCAAGCGCGCGATCGAAAAAACCGGTCTGCTGACCGAACTGCGTGCTCGTGAGTTCTACGAAAAGCCAACTGCAGAACGCAAGCGCAAGAAAGCGGCTGCCGTTAAGCGCCACTACAAGCGCATCCGCAGCCAGATGCTGCCACCGAAGCTGTACTAAGCTTCCCGGTTGTACGCATGAAGACCGCAGGCCTGTCCTGCGGTTTTGCCATTTATACGTTGGCCGCATGCGGCCAACGTTTCCCCCTCAAGTACGGACACGATCATGAGCCTGAAAGCACGCATCCAAGACGACATGAAATCGGCGATGAAAGCCCGCGAAACCGAACGCCTGGCCGCCATCCGCCTGCTGATGGCCGCGATCAAGCAAAAGGAAGTCGACGAGCGTATCGAGCTGGACGACGCCGCCATCACCGCTGTGGTCGACAAGATGCTGAAACAGCGCCGTGACTCGATCAGCCAGTACGAAGCCGCCCAGCGCCAGGACCTGGCCGACAAGGAAAAGGCGGAAATGGCGGTGCTGATGGCCTACCTGCCGCAGCAGCTGAGCGAGGCCGAGATCGACACCATGATCGAAGGCGCCATCCTCAGCAGCGGTGCCGCCGGCATGCAGGACATGGGCAAGGTGATGGCGCTGCTGAAGCCGCACATGGCCGGCCGTGCCGACATGGCCGCCGTCTCCGCCCGCATCAAGGCAAAGCTGGCAGGCTGATCCCCGCCGGATGATCCCGCAGGATTTCATAGACCAGTTGCTGTCCCGCGTCGACATCGTCGACGTGGTGGATCGTTACGTCCCGCTGAAAAAGGCAGGCCAGAACTACATGGCCTGCTGCCCGTTCCACAAGGAAAAATCGCCGTCCTTCACCGTCAGCCCCAGCAAGCAGTTCTACCACTGCTTCGGCTGCGGCGCGCACGGCTCCGCCATCGGCTTCGTGATGGAGTACCAGGGGCTGCCATTTGTCGACGCGGTGAAGATGCTGGCCGAAGGCATCGGCCTGCCGGTGCCGGAAGAACGTGCGGCCAACCCCGAGGCCAGCCGCGCGGCGCGCGAAAAGAAGCTGTCGCTGGAAGACACGCTGGAACAGGCCGCCCGCTACTACAAGCAGCAGCTGAAACAGGCGCCGGTCGCCATCGACTACCTGAAGGGCCGCGGCCTGACCGGCGAAGTCGCCGCCCGCTTTGCCTTGGGCTACGCCCCGGACAACCGGCAGAACCTGGCCAGCGTGTTTCCCGAATACCTGAGCCCGGTGCTGGCCGAGTGCGGGCTGGTCATCGATGCCGAAGACGGCGGCCGCCGCTATGACCGCTTCCGCGAACGGGTGATGTTCCCGATCCGCAACCAGCGCGGCGGCATCATCGGTTTCGGCGGCCGCATCCTGTCGAAAGACAAGGCGCCCAATGCGCCGAAGTACCTGAACTCGCCGGAAACGCCGCTGTTCGAAAAGGGACGCGAGCTGTATGGCCTGTACGAGGCGCGCCAGGCCATCCGCGACGCGAATGCCGTGCTGGTGGTGGAAGGCTATATGGACGTAGTGGCGCTGGCACAGTACGGCGTGGCGTACGCGGTGGCCACCCTCGGCACCGCCACCACCGGCGAGCACGTGCGCAAGCTGCTGCGCCACGCCGACCACGTCTACTTCTGCTTTGACGGCGACAAGGCCGGGCAAAAGGCGGCGTGGCGGGCGCTGGAAAACAGCCTGCCGCAGCTGGTCGACGGCAAGGCGCTGCACTTCCTGTTCCTGCCGCAAGAGCACGACCCCGACAGCTACATCCGCGAGTTCGGCCGCGAGGCCTTCGAGGCCGCGCTGAAAGAACAAAGCGTGCCGCTGTCGGCGTATTTCACCCAGGAGCTGACCTCCCGCGTCGACATGAGTACCCCGGAAGGGCGTGCCGACCTGGTCCGTCAGGCCAAGCCCCTGTTGGAACAGATTGCCGCCCCCACCTTGGGCTATATCATTAAAAAAAGGCTGGCCGAACTGGCCGGCATGGATGTCGACGAATTTGACATGCTCACCGGACACAGCCGTCCGGAGCGCAAGGGGCGACGCGATTACCAGCTACCTGAACAGTCGAACCGCCCCGGCAGCAGCTCGATGGTGCGCAAGCAGATCAAGTGGCTATTGATGAACCCCGCGTGGGCGCACGATGTCCTAGTAAGTGACAATCGGCCCTACGAAAACGAGATGGCCACCCTGGTGGCCATCGTGGAAGCAATACAGGCCAGTGACAGCGAACTGACGACAGCACGACTGGCAGAATTTTTCCGGCACAGCCCACACGAGCTCACGATCGACTCCGTCCTGTTGGACACCATGCGCGAACCGGAAGAATTCTCCAACCCGGATCAGAACGACCGCGAAAACTTCCGGCTGGGCTTTATCCGCCTGACCGACCGTTACGATGACGACCTGATTTCCGGCCTGTCGGCCAAAGGCTACGAACACCTGAGCAGCGAGGAGTTACAACTGCTGCGTACCCTGCTTGCAAGGAAGCTGGCGCCCTCCGGCGCGGCCCCCCGCAACGGGTGATACCGGGTTGTGATATAATCAATTGTTTTTTTCGGCTTTTTTTGAGCAGGAAACCAAATGGCGGCTTCTCCCGACATCAAGAAACAGAATAACGAACCGGCAACCGAGCCAATGAGCATCGAAGAACAGCGCAAGCGGCTTCGTATGCTCATTGCCTTGGGCAAAGAGCGTGGCTATCTCACCTACGCCGAGATCAACGACCACCTGCCCGAGGACGTCTCCGACACCGAGCAGATCGAGAACATCGTCACCATGATTGGCGGCCTGGGCATCCAGGTCTATGACGAGGCACCGGACGCAGAAACCCTGCTGATGTCCGACTCGACGCCGGCGGTGGCCGATGAAGACGCGGTGGAAGAAGCGGAAGCCGCGCTGTCGTCCGTGGATGCCGAATTCGGCCGCACCACCGACCCGGTACGCATGTACATGCGCGAAATGGGTTCGGTCGAGCTGCTGACGCGCGAGGGCGAGATCGTCATCGCCAAGCGTATCGAAGAAGGCCTGAAGAACATGATTCAGGCCATCTCGGCATGCCCGGGCTCCGTGGCGCAGGTACTCGGCCTGATCGCCAAGGTTGAAGCCGGCGAGATGCGCATCGACGAGATCATCGAAGGCATCATCGACCCGAACGCCGAAGAAGCTACCGAAGAAGTCCCGTTCGCCGAGCCGGCCTCCGACGAGGAACTGGACGAGGATGAAGAGGAAGAAAGCGAAGAGGACGAAGAAGCCAACCAGGCACGCATCAACGAAGCCAATCTGGAAGAGTTGAAGCAGCAGGCACTGGCCCACTTCGCCGAAGTCCGCACCCTCTACGACCAGCTGCTGAAAACGCTGGCCAAGCACGGCTTTGGCAGCAAACAGTACAACGAGGTGCAGGACGCGATTTCCGCGCAGTTCATGCTGGTGCGCTTCTCCACCCGCCAGATCGAGAGCCTGTGCGAGAGCCTGCGCAGCAGCGTCAACGACATCCGCAAGCTGGAACGCGAAATCCTCGACATCTGTGTCAGCCGTGTGCGCATGGACCGCAAGCACTTCGTCAGCCAGTTCCCGGGCAACGAGTGCAACCTGGACTGGGTCGAGCGCGAAATCGCGGCCGGCAAGCCCTGGTCCGACGTGCTGTCGCGCTTCAAGTACGCGATCATCGAGAAGCAGAGCAAGATTGCCGAGCTGCAAACGCTGTCGATGCTGACCATCAACGAGCTGAAGGAAATCAATCGCCAGATGTCGTCCGGCGAGACCAAAGCTCGCCTCGCCAAGCGCGAAATGATCGAGGCCAACCTGCGTCTGGTGATCTCCATCGCCAAGAAGTACACCAACCGCGGCCTGCAGTTCCTCGACCTGATCCAGGAAGGCAACATCGGCCTGATGAAGGCGGTGGACAAGTTCGAATACCGTCGCGGCTACAAGTTCTCGACCTACGCCACCTGGTGGATCCGTCAGGCGATTACCCGCTCCATCGCCGACCAGGCACGTACCATCCGCATTCCGGTACACATGATCGAAACCATCAACAAGATGAATCGTATCAGCCGTCAGATCCTGCAGGAAACCGGTCGCGAACCCGACCCGGCCGAACTGGCAGAGAAGATGGAAATGCCGGAAGACAAGATCCGCAAGATCATGAAGATTTCCAAAGAGCCGATCTCGATGGAAACCCCGATTGGTGACGATGACGACTCCCATCTGGGCGACTTCATCGAGGATTCGGTGACCGTGGCACCGGCGGAAGCGGCGATGTACTCCAGCCTGCGCGATGCGACCAAGGAAGTGCTGGACTCGCTGACCCCGCGTGAAGCCAAGGTCCTGCGCATGCGTTTCGGTATCGACATGAATACCGACCACACGCTGGAAGAAGTCGGCAAGCAGTTTGACGTGACGCGCGAGCGGATTCGCCAGATCGAAGCCAAGGCGCTGCGCAAGCTGCGCCACCCGACCCGTTCCGAGCGCCTGCGCAGCTTCCTCGACAACGAGCCGGGCAACCAGTAAGCCAATATCCTGCTATAATGGCCGCCGTTTGGGCCTTTAGCTCAGTTGGTTAGAGCAGAGGACTCATAATCCTTTGGTCGCGGGTTCGAGCCCCGCAGGGCCCACCAAAAGAAATCAAGGACTTACAGATCACTCTGTAAGTCCTTTTTCTTTGTTGCCCGCCACCGCACCGCGCCGGTCAGCACCAGCCGGCGGTGCCGCCCGGACAGCACCAGCCACGCGATGAACACGCCCCCTCCCCCGCGGCAGCCACTCGGCCGCAGTTCGATTCTTTCCTGTATGGCAATAATCCGTTTCGTCCATCGCTGTTTATCCTTGGCCAGTCCGGCCGCAGAATCGGAGTCATCCGCCAGCAATGGCGCCGCCGTTCAGCCGAGGAAAGCCAATGCACAGCCAGCCACCCCACCAGCCCCTTTCTTCGCAGCAGCCATCGGCACTACGCCAGGATGCCGCCTCCGGTCTGCACTACCGCATGCTGTCGGCCGACACGGCCACCGCGCCGCAACTGTTGCTGCTGCTATTGCATGGCGTGGGTGGCAACGAGGGACAGCTGGCCGCGCTCGGGCAACAGCTGGATGCCCGGGTTCGGGTGGTGCTGGTGCAGGCGCCGCTGGCTTTCGGTCCCGGCCAGTTCGGCTGGTTCCAGGTCAGCTTTGGCGCGCAAGGGCCGACGATCAACCCGGCGCAGGCGGAAGCCAGCCGCCAGCAGCTGCAGCGGCTGGTGGCCAGCCTGCAGGCGGAATGCAGGCTGGGCGCCGCGCAGACGGTCATCGCCGGCTTCAGCCAGGGCGGCATCATGAGCGCCGGGCTGGCGCTGACCTCATCGCAACTGGTCGGCGGCTTCGGCCTGCTGTCCGGCCGCATCCTGCCGGAAATCGCGCCGCTGCTGGCGGCGCCGCAGGACCTGGCGACGCTGGCCGGCTTCATCTCGCACGGCGAGTTCGACGACAAGCTGCCGCTGGCGTGGGCAGAAAAAGCCGAACGCTGGCTGAACGAGCTGGGCGTGCCACATCAATTGCAGCTGTACCCGGCCGGCCACCAGCTGACCGCGGCGATGGTGCAGGATTTCTGCCACTGGCTAGCCGCGCGCTGGCTGCACTGAGCCGTCTGCCGGCCGCCAGCAGGCGCCATGCTGCCATCGCGGCGTTAGCGGGGAGGATTCAGGCCACGGGCGCGACGCGTTGCCGGAACCACTGCTGCAGCCGCAGCGCCGCGGCCGCCGGCGCCTGTTCCGGCAGCAGCAGTACATAGCCGTAGCCACTGTCCAGACAGCTGGCGAACGGCGCGATCGCCTGCCCGTTTTTCAGCTCATCCGCCAGCAGGGTGACGTCGCCGAGGGTGACGCCGAAGCCCTGCAATGCCGCATTCATCGCCTGGTCGAGGGTGTCGAACACGGTGCCGGCCATCAGCGCCGGCTGCCGCTCGCCGTTGGCCTGCAGCCATTGCCGCCAGTCGCGGCGGTCGGCGGACGGGTGCAGCAGCGGATAGGCGGCCAGCGCCGCCGGGCTGTCCAGCTTGCGGCCAACCTGTGCCAGCAGCGACGGCGCCAGCACCGGCGTCAGCCGTTCGGCGAACAGCACCACGCCGCGCTCGCCGGCGCTGACCAGCGGCCGGTAGACGATGGCCAGATCGTAGTTTTCGCGGGCAAAGTCAATGTCGTGGGCGTGCACGCCGCTGAGCTGTACGCTGATCTCCGGCGCCTCGTCGGCAAAGGCACGCAACTGCTGCAATAACCAGCGCGCAATGCAACTGGGCGCCTTCAGCCGCAACGGTGCGCTGGCCGCCGCCGCCTCCGCCACCCCCTTGTCGAGCAGGCCCAGCGCCTGCTGCACGTAGCCGAGCAAGCACTCGCCCTGCACCGACAGTTTCAGGCTGCGCGCGTAGCGGTGGAACAGCGGGTAACCGAGGTGCGCCTCCAGCTGCGCCATCTGCTTGCTGACCGCGCCCTGGGTCAGGCACAGCTCGTCGGCGGCGCGGGTGAAGCTCTGGTGACGGGCGGCGGCCTCGAACAGCGACAAGGCGTACAGCGGCAGATTGCGGCGCGACATCGCGGCCTCCATGACTGAAAAATTCTCAGCCATAACATGCCGATAAATCGTTTGTCGCACAAGGGGCAGTGGCGTTCAATGGACGCCAGATACCACAACCGGCCCCCACAGATCATGCACAACTCCGTCACCGTACCCTCCAAACTGCCGCACGTCGGCACCACCATCTTCACCGTGATCGGCCAGCTGGCCGCCAAACACCAGGCCATCAACCTGTCGCAGGGCGCGCCCAACTTCCCGTGCAGCGCCGAGCTGGTGCGCTATGCGCACGAGGCGATGCAGGCCGGCCACAACCAGTACGCACCGATGAGCGGGCTGCCGCTGCTGCGCGAGGCGATCGCCGCCAAGGTGGAGACGCTGTACGGCCAGCGCTACGACGTCGACGACGAGGTGACGGTGATGGCCAGCGCCAGCGAGGCGCTGTTCTCCAGCATCGCCGCGCTGGTGCATCCCGGCGACGAGGTGATCGTGTTCGAACCGGCGTTCGACAGCTACATCCCGATGATCGAGCTGCAGGGCGCCACCCCGGTGGTGATCAAGCTGACGGCACCCGAGTTCGCCATCCCGTGGGACGAGGTCGCCGCCCGCATCACGCCGCGCACGCGCATGATCCTGCTCAACACCCCGCACAACCCGACCGGCACCGTACTCTCCGCCGCCGACATCGCCCGGCTGGAGGCGCTCACCGAGGGTAGCAACATCATCATCCTGTCCGACGAGGTGTACGAGCACGTGGTGTTTGACGGCGCGCTGCACCACAGCATGAGCCGCCACCCCAGCTTGGCCGCACGTTCGGTGGTGGTGACCTCGTTTGGCAAGACCTTCCACGTCACCGGCTGGCGCGTCGGCTACTGCCTGGCGCCCAGGGTGCTGATGGACGAGATCCGCAAGGTGCACCAGTTCGCGATGTTCGCCGCCGACACCCCGATGCAGTACGCGCTGGCGCGGCTGATGGCGGAGCCGGCGCACTACCTCGGCCTGTCCGATTTTTATCAGCACAAGCGCGACCTGCTGAGCCGGGCGCTGGCGGATTCGCCGCTCAAGCTGATCCCGAGCCAGGGCAGCTTCTTCATGCTGGCCAGCTTCGGCCACCTGACGGACGACAGCGACAGCGACTTCGTGCAGCGCCTGATCGTCGAGCACGGCGTGGCCACCATCCCGGTGTCGGCGTTCTACCGCGACGGCACCGACCAGCAGGTGATCCGCCTGTCGTTCGCCAAGGACGACGTCACCCTGCTCGCCGGCGCCGAGCGCCTGTGCCGGATCGGAGGCTGAGCATGGCGATGCAGACACTGACCGCCGCCGCCATCCAGATGGTGTCCGGCGACGACCTTGCGGCCAACCTTGCGCGGGCCGAGGCGCTGCTGGCCGAGGCCGCGGCACAGGGCGCGCAGTTCGTCGCGCTGCCGGAGTACTTCTACCTGATGCCGGCCGACGAGCGCGCGCGGCTGAGCATTGCCGAGCCGTTCGGCGCCGGTCCGCTGCAGCAAAGGTTGGCCGCCGCCGCCGCCCACCACGGCGTCTGGCTGCTGGCCGGCACCCTGCCGCTGGCGGGCACGCAGCCGGGGCGCTTCTGCAACAGCAGCCTGCTGTTTGGTCCGCAGGGGCAGTGCGCGGCGCGCTACGACAAGACCCATTTGTTCGGTTTTGACGACGGCCGCGAACGCTACGCCGAGGCCGACACCATGCAGGCCGGCGACAGCGTCGTCAGCGCCGCCACGCCGTGGGGGCCGACGCGACTGTCGGTGTGTTACGACCTGCGCTTCCCCGAGCTGTACCGCCAGGCGCCGGCCCCGGTGCTGATCACCGCGCCGGCGGCGTTCACCCACACCACCGGCCTCGCGCACTGGGAACTGCTGCTGCGCGCCCGCGCGGTGGAAAACCTCGCCTTCGTGGTGGCGCCCGGCCAGGGCGGCGTCCACCCCGGCGGCAAACGCACCTTCGGCCACAGCATGATCGTCGACCCGTGGGGGCAGGTACTGGCCTGCCACGCCGAGGGCGAGGGCATCGCGCTGGCGACACTCGATTTCACCGGGCAACAGACCTGGCGCAGCCGCCTGCCGGCGCTGCAACACCGTCGTTTCATTGGATAAGCACCATCAAAGCGTCTCAAGGAGAAAACATGAAACTCAAGCACCTGATCCTGACTGCCAGCCTGCTGGCCCCGTTCGCCAGCCACGCCGCCGAGCCGCTGCGCATCGCCACCGACGCCACCTACCCGCCGTTCGAGTATGTCGACGCCAGCGGCAAGGTCGCCGGCTTCGAGGTCGACTTCGCCTACGCGCTGTGCAAGGCGATGGCCACGCCGTGCGAGGTGGTCAACCAGCCGTGGGACGGCCTGATTCCCGGCCTGCAGGCGAAGAAGTACGACGCGATCATGTCGTCGATGAACATCACCGACAAGCGCCGCCAGGTGGTGGACTTCAGCAAGGTGTACTACCTGATGCAGAACCGCTTTGTCGCACGCAAGGGTACGCAGCTGACCGCCGATCTCAAGGACAAGGTGATCGCGGTGCAGACCGGCACGCCACAGGACAGCTACGTGACCCAGTACTTCAAGGCCGCCAGCGTGAAACGCTATGTCAACGCGCAGGACCCGATGCTGGAGCTGACTTCCGGCCGCGCCGACTTCACCTTCGGCAACACCGTGCAGCTGCAGAAGGGCTTCCTCGATACCGCGGCGGGCAAGGCGTTTGCCTTTACCGGCCCGGTATTCGACGGCCGCAAGGACAAGATCCTCGGCGAAGGCGTGGCGGTGGCGCTGCGCAAGCAGGACGGCGAGCTGAAACAGCGCCTCAACAAGGCCATCGACCAGGTGAAGGCCAGCGGCGAATACGCGGCGCTGCTGAAGAAGCACCAGCTGGACGGCCTGCTGGAAGACTAAGCCGCCCCGCCTACCCCCCGACAACACCGGCCGCGCGCCGGTGTTTTGCCGTCTGCGGCCAACGTTGGCCGCAAGCTGCAGCTACCGCGCTCAAACGCAGTGCAGCATGAATTTCTCTCATGCACCGATCGCCATAAATCATTTGTTCCGCAGCCGCCAGATCATTAGCCTGACTTCAACGGCACCGGCACCGCCGCCAACACCAAACCAAGAAACAATCGGAGATCACCATGAACTGCAACAAAGTCCTCGCGCTGTCCCTGTTGTGCTCCCTGCCGCTGCTGGCCAATGCCCAGACCGTGCGCATCGTTACCGACGTCAGCTACCCGCCGTTCTCCAAGGTCAACCCGGACGGCAGCATCGTCGGCTTCGATCCGGACATCGCCCGTGCCATCTGCACCGAGGCCAAGCTGCAGTGCGAAGTCAGCACCATGGACTTCGACGGCATCATCCCGGCGGTGCAGGCCAAGAAATACGATCTGGCCATCGCCTCGATGAACATCACCCCGGAGCGCGCCAAGGCGGTCGACTTCAGCGACATGTACTTCAACATCCCCGGCCGCCTGATCGCCAAGTCCGGCACCAAAATCGACGACAAGTGGTTCAAGGGCAAGACCATCGGCGTGCTGCGTACCTCGGTACAGCGCGAGGAAGCCACCGCCAAGTGGGTACCGAAGGGCGTCAAGCTGAAGCTGTACGGCAAGGTCACCGACAGCTTTCTTGACCTCAGCAACCAGCGCCTGGACGCGGTCTACCTCGACGCCAACGTCGGCGACGAGGACTTCCTGAAGAAACCGATGGGCAAGGGCTATTCCTTTGTCGGCCCGGTATACAACGATCCGAAGTACTACATGGGCTCCGGCATCGCGGTGCAGAAGGGCAACAAGGAGCTGCTGGCCAAGGTGAACACCGCGCTGAAGAAGATCATCGACAACGGCACCTACAAGCAGGTGCAGAACAAGTACTTCAGCTACGACATCTACCCGTTCAAGTAAGAGCGTGTTCACGATCTGGCGCGCTCACGCGAGACAAGGCGAAAACGGCGGAGGAAGCGGCATTTATCCAGACATAAACCGCATGCCGAAGCCGTACTCACCGCGTAGCGTTTCACGAAGCGCAGCAGATCGTGATGATTTTTACTGAACCGACCGCCGGGGCGCCCTGCCCCGGCACGAAAGACCCGCCATGACCCGCACCGCCTACGCCGAAATCAACCTCCCCGCCCTGCGCCACAACTACGCCATCGCCAGGCAGCAGCTGCCCGGCACCCGGGTGTGGGCGGTGGTGAAATCCAACGGCTACGGCCACGGCCTGCTGCGCGTGGCACAGGCGCTGCCCGATGCCGACGGCTTCGCGCTGATCAACCTCGACGACGCCATCGCGCTGCGCCACGCCGGCATCCACGCACCCATCCTGCTGCTGGAAGGCGCCATCGAGGCGCGCGAGCTGGACGAGGCGCACGCCTGGCAGCTGGACGTGGTGCTGCGCTCCGAGCACCAGCTGCAGTGGCTGCGTGCCTGCGGCCTGCCGCTGCGGGTGTGGGTCAAGGTCAATACCGGCATGAACCGCTTCGGCTTCGTGCCGGAGCGCGCGATCGAGGTAGTGCAGCAATTGCAGCAGGACGGCATCTGCGAGGTAGCAGGGCTGATGACGCACTTCGCCTGCGCCGACGATCTGGCGATCCGGCTGGATGCGCCGTGGCAGCGCTTCATGCAGGTGGTCACCACCACCGGGCTGCCGTTTACCGCGGCCAACAGTGCCGCCACCCTGCGCGCGCCGCTGACCCACGGCGCCGCGGTGCGCCTGGGCGGTCTGCTGTACAACAACAACCCGTTCTACCCCGACACCAGCCTGTGGCCGGCGGGCATCCTGCCGGCAATGCGCTTTGCCGCGCGCATCGTGCACATCGGCGAGCTGGCCGCCGGCGACAGCATCGGCTACGGCGCCGCGTTTACCGCAGAGAAGCCGATGCGCATCGGCATCGTCGGTGCCGGCTACGGCGACGGCTACCCGCGCGCGGCACCCAGCGGCACCCCGGTGCTGGTCAACGGCCAGCGCGTGCCGCTGGTCGGCCGCGTGGCGATGAACGTGCTGGCGATCGACCTGTCCGCGCAGCCGCAGGTGGGCATCGGCGACGAGGTCACGCTGTGGGGCGACCCGGCGCTGAGCTGCGACGAGATCGCCTGGCGCTGCGGCACCATCAGCGAAGAATTGCAGTGCGCATTGACGAGCCGGCTGCCGATACGGCAGATTGTGGCGGATAGCCACCCGCGCCCGCTGCCCGATGACCAAACTGCCCCCGCTCAATGCCTTGCGTATCTTTGAGGCGGTTGCCCGCCTGCAAAGCTTCACCAAAGCCGCCGACACGCTGTACCTGACGCAAAGTGCGGTCAGCCACCAGGTGCGCAACCTGGAAGAACACTTCGGTTTTCCGCTGCTGGTGCGCAGCCAGCGCGGCATCACGCTGACGCCGGAGGGCGCCACGCTGCAGCACGGCCTGCACGAGGCGATCCAGAAGATCAGCGAAACCTGCGAACAACTCAACCAGCGCCAGCACAGCATCCGCATCAAGTCTCCGCCGTCGATCGCGGTGCGCTGGCTGGTGCCGCAGCTGCAGCATTTCAAGGAACAGTTTCCCGATCTCGACATCAGCGTCAGCACGGTGTGGGAAGAGAAGCCCGCCTTCGACTGGGGGCTGTTCGACATGGCGATCCAGTACGGCGACGGCAACTGGCCGGGGGTCAGCGTGCAGCTGCTGCACCAGGAAGTCTTGACCCCGGTGGCGGCGCCGTCGCTGCTGGGCGGCGCGCTGACACTGGCCGAGGACGCGCTGGCGCAGTATCCGCTGATCCACACCAGCCGCGACCGTCACGACTGGCAGCTGTGGCTGGCGGCACCGTGGCCGAAGGGGCAGAAGGAATTGCTGTTCGACGCCGACGTGATGGGCATCGAGGCGGCGCGGCACGGGCTGGGCATCGCTCTGGTCGATCCGCTGATCGTGCAGGACGCGCTGCGCGACGGCAGCCTGGTCACTCCCTGCCCGCGCAGCGTGCACAGCGGCAAGGGCTACTACCTGGTGCTGCCGCCGCACGACCGCCACCTGCGCCGCGTGCAGCCACTGGTGCAGTGGCTGCAGCAGGCGATCTGACTCGGCGCTGTTCTGCCGTGCTTTGTTGATACCTGTTAAATACCATCCAGGAATGCGTGTTCAGCACGGCTCAACGCCGCTTCCCCCGGCCGTTTTCGCGGGGCTCGCACTAACCCGCGAGACCGCGCAGACGCGCTAAAACTCAGGCCGCCGCACCGTCAAACGCCCAGGCGTCCATCGCCAGCGCACCCAGCTCGATGCCGCGGTGCAGGCTGCGGCCAACCTTGCCCTTGGCCGCGCCAAGGGCAAAGAACAACGGCAGCAGGTGTTCGTCGCTGGGGTGGTTCTGCTTGGCAAACGGCACCCGCGCCTCCCAGTCCAGCAAGGCCTCGATATCGTTGTCCAGCAGGCGCTGCGCCATCCAGTCGGCAAACGCCTTCGCCCACGGCTGCTCCGGCCCGCCGGCGCGCGACAGCTCGTACAGATTGTGCGTCATGCTGCCGGAGCCGATGATCAGCACCCCCTGCTCGGCCAGTTGCGCCAGCGCCAGCCCCAGCTGGTAGTGCGCGCGCGCGTCCTGTCGCGGCAGGGTACTGATGGTGATCACCGGGATGTCGGCCTGCGGATACATCGCCAGCAGCGGCACCCACGCGCCGTGATCCAGCCCCTCGGCGCCGTCGTGACAGGCATCGATGCCCGCCGCCGCCAGCAGCGCCATCGCCTCGGCCAGCACCTTGTCGTCGCCCGCCGCCGGATACTGCAATTTGTACAACTCGCGCGGGAAGCCGCCGAAGTCGTGCACCGTGCCCCAGCGCGGGCTGCTGCCGAGCAGCGGCTGCAGCGCGAGGTAGTGCGCCGACATCATCAGGATGGCGCGTGGCCGCGGCAGGCTGTCGGCGTGAGCACGCCATACCGCCGGTGCCGGCGAGCCGTTGATCAGCACATCCGGACCGCCATGGGACAGAAACAAGGGAGCGAAGAACATGGTGCGTTACCTGTAGCAAGGGCGGCGCCACACTGGCACCGCCATCGGGATCATTTATTAGATGCTGAATCAGCCTTTTTTGTAGCCGACCGGCTTCAGCGCCGCGGCACCGTCACCGAGCAGCACCTGCACCACGGCCGCCACCACCAGGAAGGCCGGATATTCCCAGCCACCGCCCTGGTTGCTGAACACCCAGCCGTTGCCGCCATGGCCGAGCACGCCGGCGCCGATCAGCAGTGGAATCAGGGCCAGCGCCACCGGACGGGTGGCTACCCCCAGCAGCAACAGCACGCCGCCACCCAGCTCGGCGGCGATGGTGAGGTAGGCGAAGATCGCCGGCAGCCCCAGCGAGGCGAAGTAGCCGACGGTGCCAGCCGGGGTGAACACGAACAGTTTCAGCGCGCCGTGCGCAACAAACATCAGGCCCAGTGCCAGACGCAGGATCAGGGCGGCGTAAGGAGCGGTACGTTGGTCGATCATGATGGATTCCTTCGGGTGGGTGATGCCACGCGCTGTGGCGATGTCTGCATTAAACACCTTGCCAGTAAGCGAATAAACGGCTATTCATGCAATGAATTGATAACCAAAAAGAAACAATCATGGACAAGCTGGTGGCCTTACGGGTGTTTCACAGCATTCACGACAGCGGCAGCTTCGTCGCCGCGGCGGCGCGGCTGGAGATGTCCACCGCCATGGTCAGCAAGTACCTCGGCGCGCTGGAACAGGAGCTGGGCACCCGCCTGATCCAGCGCACCACGCGGCGGCTGGCGTTCACCGAGGCCGGGCTGGACTACGCACGACGCACCGCGCTGGTGCTGGCGCAGCTGGAAGAAGCCGACGCCGCCGCGATGCAGCAGAGCGTGGAGGCGCGCGGCACGCTGCGGCTGGCGGCACCTCTGTCGTTTGGCATGCGCTACCTCGGCGAGTGGCTGGCCGAGCTGCGCTGCCGCCATCCACTGCTGCAGGTGGAGCTGGAGCTATCCGACCGCCAGGTCGATCTGGTGGAGGACGGCTTCGACCTCGCGCTGCGCATCAGCACCCAGCCCTTGGGCGGCGGCCTGATCGCGCGGCCGCTGGGGCGCATCGACATGCTGCCGTGCGCGGCACCGTCCTACCTTGCGGCCAACCCTGCGCCGCAGACGCCGGCCGACCTCGCCCGCCACAGCTGCCTGCGCTACCAGCAAGGCAACCAGCCGCAGGTGTGGCGCTTCTGGCACGGCGACGAGGAAATCGCGGTGGCGGTGGACGGCCCGCTGCAGAGCAACAACGGCGACGTGCTGGTCAGCGCCGCGGTGGCGGGCATGGGCATCCTGCTGCAGCCGCGCTTCCTGCTGGAAGACGCGCTGCAGCGCGGCCAGCTGCAGCCGCTGCTCGCCGACTACCGCACCCGCAGCGCCGAGGTGTACGTGGTGTACCCGGCGCGGCGCTACCTGCCGATGAAGGTGCGGGTGCTGATCGAGCTGCTGCAGGACATGCTGGCGCGACTGGCGCCGGCCGCGCGCTGACACGCTGCGCCGGCGCGCCGTTTGCTTTACCCTTGGCCGCAACCGCACCGCCCGACGGCAGCGCGCGCGCAAAAGCCGGCATTTGTTGCCAGAATAGAAAGAAACCCGAGGAGCCGACATGAAACCACACGCCCTGCTGGCCACCCTGGCCGCCCTGGTGCTGCTGCCGGCGCAGGCCGCCGACATGAACAAGGTGCTGCGCGTGGCGCTGAACGCGCCGGAAACCGGCTTTGATCCGGCCAAGGTCTCCGACCTGTACTCCAGTACCGTCACCGAGAACATCTTCGATCCGCTGGTCACCTACGACTACCTGGCGCGGCCGGCGAAGCTGATTCCCAATACCGTCAGCGCGCTGCCCACCATCTCCGCCGACGGCAAGGTGTACACCTTCCGCCTCAAGCCCGGCATCCATTTCGCCACCGATCCGGCCTTCAAGGGCAGGAAGCGCGAGCTGACCGCCGCCGACTACGCCTACAGCATCAAGCGCCACCTCGACCCCAGCATCCACTCGCCGTGGAGCTTCCTGGTCGACGGCCGCTTTGTCGGCGGCAACGAACTGGTGAAGGCCGCCGGCAAGGGCGCGCTGAATTACGACGCGCCGCTGGAAGGCATCAAGGTGCTCGACCGCTACACGCTGCAGCTGACGCTGACCGCCACCAATTTCAATTACCTGCCGATCCTGGCTATGCCGGCATTCGGCGCGGTGGCACGCGAGGTGATCGAGGCCAACCGCGACAACACCAACGCCCACCCGGTCGGCACCGGCCCCTACCTGCTGAAGGAGTGGAAACCGGGCAGCAGGATCGTGCTGGAGGCCAACCCGGGCTTTCGCAAGGTGGTGTTCAATGCCACGCCGGGTAACGACCCGGTAGACAAGGCGGTGGTGCAGGCGCTGCAGGGCAAGACCCTGCCGCAGGTTGGCCGCATCGAGATCTCCGTCATCGAGGAAGAACAGCCGTTGTGGCTGTCCTTCCTCAACCGCCAGCTGGATGTCAGCGGCATCCCGCAGGCCGCACTGCAAAGCGCGCTGGTGATCGACCCGAAAAACCCGCTCAAGGTGCGACTGGCCGAGCAGTACGCGCGGCAGGGCATCCAGCTGCAGCGCCAGCTGCTGCCGGAGGTCACCTTCCACTTCTTCAACATGCAGGACCCGGTGGTCGGCGGCGACAGCAAGGACAGGATCGCGCTGCGCCGCGCCATCGCGATGTCGTTCCCGGTCAGCGAGGCCATCGCCAGCATCCGCCGCGGCCAGGCGGTGCCGATGAACTACATCGTGCCGCCCGGGGTAGCCGGCCACAACCCGGCCTTCCGTGGCGCACCGAAGTACGACCCGGCGGCGGCCAACGCGCTGCTGGACCGCTTCGGCTATCGCGTGGGTAGCGACGGCTACCGCACCCGCCCGGACGGCAAGCCGCTGGCGATCGAGCTGGCCTGCGGCACCAGCGCGCTGGACAAGCAGTGGAACGAATACTGGCAGAAGACCTTCGACACGCTGAAGATCCGCCTCGGCTTCCGGCAGGGCAAGTGGAACGAGCTGTCCAAAGCCAACCACCAAGGCAAACTGCAGATGTGGGGCATGGCCTGGGGCGCCGACTACCCGGACGGCGAGAACTTCATGCAGCTGCTGTACGGCAGGAATGCCGGCGACTCCAACGCCGCCGACTTCAAGAATGCCGACTACGACCGCCTGTTCGAAGCGTCGCTGAAGCTGCCGCACGGCGCAGAGCGCAACCAGCTGTACGACGCGATGAACAAGATCGTGGTGGCGCAGCAGCCGTGGATCTTCGGCGACATCCGCATGCGCAGCACGCTGGCGCACTCGTACGTGAAGGGACTGAAGCTGCACCCGCTGCTGAACACCAGCTGGCGCTACCTGGACCTGCAGAAATGAACGGCCGCGCGGCCGGAGGATAAATCATGCTGGCTTATATCGTCCGCCGCGTGTGGCAGATGGTGCCGACGCTGTTCGGCGTGATGCTGCTGCTGTTCGTGCTGTTCAACTGGGTGGGCGGCGATCCGTCCTACATCCTCGCCGGCAAGAACCTCAGCGCGGAGGCGCTGGCCGGCATCCGCCAGCAGCTGGGACTGGACCTGCCGCTGCCGCAGCAGTTCCTGATCTTCGTGCGGCAGGTGCTGACGCTGGACTTCGGCACCTCGTGGTCGACGCAGCAGCCGGTGTCGGCGCTGCTGCACAGCCGCATCGGGCCGTCGCTGCTGCTCACCGGCAGCATCCTGCTGCTGGGCACCGCGCTGGCGATCGGCATCGCCGCGCTGGTCGCCTACCTGCGCGGCAGCGTCACCGACCGGCTGGTGACGCTGATCGCCACCTGCGCGATGTCGGTCAGCGCGCTGGTCTACATCATCGCCGGCCAGTACTGGCTGGCGTTCAAGGGCGGCTGGTTCCCGATCATGGGCTGGAGCGACAGCACGCTCGACAACCTGCTGCACTACCTGCCGCTGCCGCTGCTGCTGGGGGTGATCGTCGGCCTGGCGCCGGACATCCGCTTCTACCGCAGCTGCTTCGTCGAGGAACTGGGTCACGACTACGTGCGCACCGCGCGCGCCAAGGGCCTGTCCGAGCCGGTGATCATGCTCAAGCACGTGCTGCGCAACGCGATGATCCCGGTGGTGACCTCGCTGATGATGTCGCTGCCCTACCTGATGATGGGTGCCATGCTGCTGGAGACCTTCTTCGGCATCCCCGGCATGGGCAAGGAAGTGGTGATGGCGGTGGAGCGCAGCGATTTTCCGGTGATCAAGGCGATCACCATCTACATCGCGCTGGCCACCATGCTGTTCAACCTGCTGACCGACATCGTTTACAAGCTGATCGACCCGCGCGTGCAGCTACACTGACACCATGCCCCACTCCTCTACTCCGCCGCCTGCGGCCCAGCACCACCACAACAGCCTGACGCGCATCGGCTGGCGCCGCCTGCGCCGCGACCGCATCGGCTTTAGCGCGCTGTGCATCGTCGGCGCCTACCTGCTGCTGGCGCTGGCCGCCTGGAGCGGCCTCGTCGCCAGCCACTGGCAGGACGAGGTCGCCCATCCCTACGCGCCGCCGACGCTGTTCGCCGGCGCCGCGCCGCACCATGTCGAGCTCAACGCCGCCGACATCGACGCCGCCGACCGCCGCGCCACCAGCGCCGCCGCGCTGGACAGCAGCGGCGCCACCGGCCTGTCCGCCAGCGAGGACCCGCTGGCGGCCGATCTCGCCGCCGCCCAGCAGCAGTCCGCGCAGTACCGCAGCACCGAGCAGGCCCGGGCCGACAGCCTGCCGCTGGGCGCCGACCAGCGTGGCCGCGACGTACTGCAAAAGCTGCTGCAGGGCAGCGCCACCTCGCTGCAGGTCGGCATCGCCGGCGCGCTGCTGGCACTGACCATCGGCACCGTGCTCGGCGCGCTGTCCGGCTACTTCGGCGGCCTGCTCGATGACCTGCTGATGTGGGGCTACAGCGTGTTCACCTCGGTGCCGGACATGCTGCTGCTGCTGGCGTTTGCCGCGGTCAGCGGTCGCGGCATCGGCACCGTGGTGCTGGTGATGGCATTCACCAGCTGGACAGGCACCTTCCGCCTGATGCGCGCCGAATTCATCAAGCACAAGGGCCGCGAGTACGTGCGCGCTGCCGACGCCATCGGCGCCGGCCACGGCCGCCGCATGTTCCACCACATCCTGCCCAACGTCAGCCACCTGCTGCTGGTGCAGTTTTCCATGCTCACCGTGGCGCTGATCAAGTACGAAGCGATCCTGTCCTTCCTCGGCTTCGGCGTCGGCGTCACCCAGGTCAGCTGGGGCGCGATGCTGGCCGAGGCGCCAGCCGAGCTGCTGCAGGGCTACTGGTGGCAGATGCTCGCCGTCACCCTGTGCATGTCGCTGCTGGTCACCGCGTTCTCGCTGCTCAGCGACAGCCTGCGCGACGCGCTCGATCCAAAAGTGAAATAGCCCCGACAGTGGAACAGGCACCCAACGTGAACCAGGCCCCGAAGGTGACATCGTGAACCCCACCCCGCCCCTGCTCAGCGTGCGCAAGCTGCGCGTCAGCTTCCGCGACGAACACGGCCACGGCGCCGAAGCGGTGAAAGGCATCAGCTTCGACATCCCCGCCGGCAAGACCGTGGCGCTGGTCGGCGAATCCGGCTCCGGCAAGTCGGTGACCGCGATGGCGATCACCCGGCTGCTGCCGGAGCACGGCTGCCACATCGACCCCGACAGCGAGATCCTGTTCGGCGGCCGCAACCTGCTCACCGCCAGCCGCCGCGAGCTGCGCCGCCTGCGCGGCGGCGACATCGCCATGGTGTTCCAGGAGCCGATGAGCTCGCTCAACCCGGTGTACAGCATCGGCGAGCAGATCATCGAGACGCTGATGCTGCACACCAGGGTTGGCCGCAAGGCGGCGTACCAGCGCGCGGTGGCGCTGCTGAAGGAAGTCGGCCTGCCGACGCCGGACCGCAAGATGAGCAGCTACCCGCACCAGCTGTCCGGCGGCCAGCAGCAGCGGGTGATGATCGCGATGGCCATCGCCTGCGAGCCGAAGCTGCTGATCGCCGATGAGCCGACCACCGCGCTGGACGTCACCATCCAGCAGCAGATCCTGCAGCTCTTGGCCGGGCTGCAGAAAAAGCACGGCATGGCGGTGCTGTTCATCAGCCACGATCTGGAGCTGGTCGGCCAGTTCGCCGACGAGGTGGTGGTGATGCACCACGGCAGCATCCACGAACACGCGCCGGTGCAGCAGATCTTCGAGGCGCCGCAGGACGCCTACACCAAGGCGCTGCTACGCTGCCGCCCGCACCTGGCACAGCGCCCGGCGCGGCTGCCGGTGATCAAGGACTTCCTCGGCGACAGCTGCTACTTCGAGCCGCCGCAACGCCAGCGCGGCTACCAGGCGGACGACCGGGTGATCCTCGAGGTGCAGGGCCTCTGCGTCGACTACCACAGCCGCCACGGCTGGTTTGGCGGTCGCCATAGCCAGCGCGCGGTGGACGAGGTGTCGTTCACGCTGATGCGCGGCCGCACGCTGGGCATCGTCGGCGAATCCGGCTGCGGCAAGAGCACGCTGGGGCTGGCGCTGATGCGGCTGCAACAGGCCAGCGCCGGGCGGGTGCTGTTCGAGGGCGAGGACATGCTGGCGCTGACGCCGCGCCAGCTGCGCGACTACAAGCGCCGCATCCAGATCGTGTTCCAGAACCCGTACGCCTCGCTCAACCCGCGCTTCTCCGTGGCACAGATCCTGACCGAGCCGATGCTGCTGCACGGCATCGGCTGCGATGCGGCGGAGCGGCTGCAGCTGGCCGGCGACTGGCTGGAACACGTCGGGCTGCCGCGCAAGGCACTGGCCAAGTATCCGCACGAGTTTTCCGGCGGCCAGCGCCAGCGCATCGCCATCGCCCGCTGCCTGACCATGCACCCGGAAATCCTGATCTGCGACGAGTCGGTGTCGGCGCTGGACGTGTCGGTGCAGGCGCAGGTGCTCAACCTGCTGCAGTCGCTACAGGACGAGCTGGGCCTGTCCTACCTGTTCATCTCGCACGATCTGGCGGTGGTGAAGCACCTGTCCGACCAGGTGCTGGTGATGCAGCACGGCCGCTGCGTGGAGCTGGCCGACGCCGACACCCTGTACGCCGCGCCGCAGCACCCGTACACCCGCCAGCTGCTGGACGCCATTCCGCAAGGTTGGCCGCACTGCATCAAGCCGCGGGTGGCGTGAGCAGACGCTGCAACACCCACGCCGCGGCGGCGCCCAGCGGCCGCGGCCGCGCCCACACCGCGTCGATACGCTGCCGCCGCGGCCAGCCGGCCACCGGCAAGGCGTGCAGCCCGGCGCCGTAGCGCGCCACCAGCCAGTCCGGCAGCTCCGCCCAGCCGAAGCCGTGCCAGCGCCATTTCCGATCAGCAACTAGGTAACTGGGCGCCGACCAGCACAGGTCCGCCGTTNTCCGCTACCGGGCTGTCCTGATAGGTCTTC
>NZ_LFDT01000025.1:0-46402 GCF_001037925.1 Vogesella sp. EB
ATGCGGCGCCGCACTGGCGCCAGCTGTGGCGTGACGCCGCCTTCCGCCGCGTGCTGCTGGTGCTGCTGCTCAACGCCACCGCGATGGCGATTCCGGCGACGCTGCTCAATTTCTACATCGCCGACCTGCTGCGCACGCCGGCGCTGGCCGGGCTGTTCCTGCTGCTGTACTTCCTCGCCGCGGTGCTGTCGCTGCCGCTGTGGGTGCGCCTCGCCGACCGCATCGGCCGCGTCGCCGCCTGGCGCGGCGGCATGCTGCTGGCGCTGCTGGTGTTCCTGCCGGTGCTGGGGCTGGGCGAGGGGCAGGGCGGGCTGTTCGCGGTGGTGTGCCTGCTGACGGGCGCGGCGCTGGGGGCCGACCTGGCCTTCGGCAGCGCGCTGGTGGCCGACGTGCTCGGCGAACGCGTCGCGGCGCAGGGCGGTGCCGCCTTCGGCGCGGTGTCGATGATGAACAAGCTGGCGCTGGCCTGTGCCGCCGGCCTTGCACTGCCGCTGGCGGCGCAGCTGGGCTACCAGCCCGGTGGCGACGCCTCGGCGCTGCCGTGGCTGTATGCCGGCCTGCCGGCGCTATTCAAGCTGGCGGCCTGCCTGGCCTTGCCGCCGGCAGTGACCTTCTCGGGAGCAAGAACATGATCCGGATACTGAAAGCCGCCGTGCTGGCGGCGTTGTGCGGGCTGCTGGCGGCGTGTTCCAGCGCCAGCATCGACGACTACCGCGGCACGCGGCCAGGCTTTGACCTGAAAACGTATTTCAACGGCCCGGTGACGGCGCAGGGCATGTTCCAGGACCGCAGCGGCAAGGTGCTGCGCCGCTTCAGTGTGCAGATGAGCGGCAGCTGGCAGGGCGACCGCGGCGTGCTGGACGAGCACTTTACTTACGATGACGGCGAAAAACAGCGCCGGGTGTGGACGCTGCAAAAGCTGCCCGATGGCCGCTACAGCGGCACCGCCAGCGACGTGGTGGGGCAGGCCAGCGGCCGCAGTGCAGGCTTTGCGCTGTTCTGGGACTACACGCTGCGCCTGCCGGTGGACGGCACGGTGTACGAGGTGCGTTTTGACGACTGGATGTACCAGCTGGACGAGCACACGGTGCTGAACCGCTCGGTGATGAGCAAGTGGGGCGTGCGCCTCGGCGAAGTCACGCTGATGTTCCGCAAGGGGGAGCAGCCGTGAGCCTGAACCCCAAGCTGCAGGACTGGCACAACCGCCGTGTATGGCTGGTCGGCGCCGGCCACGGCATCGGCGCGGCGCTGGCGCGCGAGCTGCACCGCCTCGGTGCCTGGGTGGCGCTGTCCGGCCGCCACGAGGCGGCGCTGCGCGAGGTCGCCAGCGGCCACGAGCGGATGTGGCTGCTGCCGCTGGACGTGACCCGCCCCGAGGACTGGCAGCGCTGCCGCGACCAGTTGCTGCAGCAGTGGCAGGGCATCGACCTGGTGGTGATGCTGGCCGGCGACTACACCCCGCTGCGCGCCTGGCAGCTGACGCCGGAGCTGGCGCGGCGCATGGTCGACGTCAACCTGCTGGGGGTGATGTACGGCAGCGCGGCACTGGTGCCGCAGCTGATGGCGCAGTCCGGCGGCGCCATCGCGCTGGTGGCCAGCGTCGCCGGCTGGGGCGGCATGCCCAACGGCCTGGTGTACGGCGCCACCAAGGCGGCGGTGAACCACTTCGCGCAGACGCTGTACCTCGACCTGCACCGCCACGGCATCGGCGTGCACGTGATCAATCCCGGCTTTGTCGCCACCCGCCTTACCGCGCAGAACGAGTTTGCGATGCCGGCCCTGCTGACGCCGGAGGAAGCGGCGCAGCAGATCGTGCGCGGCTTTGCCCGCGGCGAGTTCGACATCCACTTCCCGAAGCGCTTCTCGTGGCCGCTGAAGTTGGCCGCACTGTTGCCCTACCGCCTGTATTTCTGGCTCGCCCACAAGGTTACCGGACTATGAATCCCCATCTTGCCCGCCATCTGGACTGGTTTGCCTCGCTGTCGCCAGTGACGCTGGAAGACATCGACGCCGTCTACGCCGAGTCGGCCACCTTCCGCGATCCGTTCCAGGCGCTGCACGGCCGCGCCGCGATCAAGGCGCTGTACGCGCGCATGTTCCAGCGGCTGCAGGCGCCGCGCTTCGTGATCGGCGCGGTGGTGGCGCAGGGCGAGCAGGCCTTCGTCAGCTGGGATTTCAGCTTCGTGCTGCTCGGCCGGGCGCAGCAGATCCACGGCGGCACGCTGCTGACCCTCGCCGCCGACGGCCGCATCGCCGCGCACCGCGACTACTGGGATGCGGCGGAAGGGGTGTACGAAAAACTGCCGCTCATCGGTGCCTTGCTGCGTGTGATCAAACGGCGCATGGCATAATGCGGGCCTTGTCGATGTCTTGTCGGGACGCCAGGTTGTACAAATGATGAACGAAGACTCTGCCCTGAGTGATGGCGGCCTGCCCATCGCCGCCGTCGAACGCGAAACCGGCATCCCGAAGGACCTGTTGCGGATGTGGGAGCGCCGCTACGGCTTTCCGCAGCCGGCGCGCGATGCCGCCGGCGACCGCCTGTACAACGCGGCGCAGGTCGGCAAGCTGAAGCAGGTGCGGCGGCTGATGGATCTCGGCTTCCGCCCCGGCAAGCTGGTCGGGCAGAGCATGGCGCAGCTGGAGGCGCTGGCGCTGGCGCACACCCCGGCGCGGGTGGTGCCGGATGTCTGTGCCGGCCTGATCGACGCGCTGAGTGGCCACGACGCGCTGGCGGTGCGCGAGCTGCTGCGCCACCGCCTGTTCGAGCTCGGCCTGCGCCACTTCATCTGCGATTTTCTGGCGGCGGCCAACCAGCTGGTCGGCGAGGCGTGGATGCGCGGCGAGCTGCGCGTGCACGAGGAACACCTGTACTCGGAAGAGATCAAGCGCGTGCTGCGCGAGACCCTGGCCGGCATCCCTTCCGGTCAGCAGTCGCCGCGGGTGATGCTGACCACCTGTCCCGGCGAGCTGCACCTGATCGGGCTGCTGATGGTGGAAGCGCTGCTGCGCCTGGCCGGCTGCGACGCCATCGCCTTCGGCGCGCAGATGCCGCTGTCCGACATCGCCAGCGCGGCGCAGAAGCACCGCGTCGACGTGGTGGTGCTGTCCTTTTCCGCCTCCTACGAGGCCAGTCCGCAGGCGGACATCGCGCTGCTGGACACGCTGCTGCCGGCCGGCGTCGAGCTGTGGCTCGGCGGTGCCGGCTGCCGCGGCCTGAAGCGGCTGCCGCCGCGCGCCACCTTGCTGACGCTGGACCAGCTCGACGCCAGCGTCGGCCGCTGGCGCGAACGGCAGCCGCCCGCAATTGCCGTTTGAAAAAGGCGGCGACCTTGGCCATAACAAAGAGGCCATCACGGCATGTTGCCGGATGGCCCTGGGGTGGTGGTGGCGCGGTCCCGCGCTGACGGCGCGGAGTCAGTCGTCCATGTCTTTCAGGTTCAGGCGCGGGGTGTCTTCCGGATCCTGCCCCAGCTTGCCGCGGATACAGGACAGGTACACGTTGACATCCGGCCCGCCGCCGTAACGCTGCGCCTGCCAGATCATCTCGCCGAGGCAGTCCAGCACCTCGTGCTGCGCGTCGTGCTCGCTGCCGGTCTGCTGCAACAGCTGCTGGTACAGCGCGCGGATGCCGGGTGGCTGGTCGATCGACAGCTGCTCTTCCAGCGCCAGGTGCATGCCCATGTGCAGGAAGGGGTTGGTTTCGCCTTGCTCCGGCATCCACTCGCGCTCGGCGTACTGCTGCGGGCGGTTGAGCAGGTCGTGGTATTCCGGATGCAGCATGATCACGCTGAACAGCAGCTTCTCCAGATCGGTCAGCGGCTGACCGGCTTGTTGCTTCTGCCAGGTATCGAAAAAGAAACGGCGGGCATCCTGTCGGCTGGGTGCGAACATCATGGTTGACTGATTTACTCGGAAAAGCAGCATTATACGGATGGAGACCCACCATGACCACGATTGCGGACTTTGCGGCCAACCTTGGCGATGGCCTGTTGCAACCTCTGGCGCAGTACCGCGGCCAGGTGCTGCTGATCGTCAACACCGCCAGCGAATGCGGCTACACCCGGCAGTATGCCGGTCTGCAGGAGCTGCACAGCACCTATCAGGGACAGGGCTTCAGCGTGCTGGGCTTTCCCTGTAACCAGTTCGGCGGCCAGGAGCCGGGTGACGCCGGCGCGATCCGTGATTTCTGCGTCAGCCGTTTCGGCGTCAGCTTCCCGCTGTTCGAGAAAGGCGACGTCAACGGCGGCAACGCCAGCCCGTTGTGGCATTGGCTGACCGGCGCGGACGGCAAGCACCCGCATCCGGTAAAGTGGAACTTCACCAAGTTCCTGATCGACCGCAAGGGGCGGCTGGTGAAACGCTACGAGCCGGCGGCGGAGCCGCACGACATCGCCGGCGACATCGAGGCGCTGCTGCAGGCCGCCACCTGAGCGCTGCCACAAAACACTGCGGCCAACCTTGCGCGCAAGGTTGGCCGCAGTGTCATGCCGGCAAGATGCTTACTTGCGGGTAAAGATCACATCCCACACGCCGTGGCCGAGACGGATGCCGCGCGCCTCGAACTTGGTCAGCGGGCGGTAGTCCGGACGCGGCGCGTAGCCGTCGGCGCTGTTGGCCAGCTCGGCATTGGCACTGAACACTTCCATGATCTGGATGGCGTAGTCTTCCCAGTCGGTGGCCGCGTGCAGGTAGCCGCCCGGCTTTAGCTTGCGTACCAGTTTCTCCACCAGCGGCGCCTGGATCAGGCGGCGCTTGTTGTGGCGCTTCTTGTGCCACGGATCGGGGAAGAAGATGTGCACGCCGTCCAGCGAGCCGTCCGGCAGCATGTTGTCCAGCACTTCCACCGCGTCGTGGCGGATCAGGCGCAGGTTGCTGAGATTCTGCTCGTCGATCAGCTTGAACAGGTTGCCTACCCCCGGCGAGTGCACCTCGATGCCGAGGTAGTCCTTGTCCGGATTGCCGGCGGCGATTTCGGCGGTGGCGCCGCCCATGCCGAAGCCGATTTCCAGGATTTTCGGGGCCGCGCGGCCGAAGGCCTGCTGCAGGTCGAGCGGCGCCGCCTGATACTCGATGCCCCATTTCGGCATGCCTTCGTCGATGGCGCGCTGCTGCGCAGGAGACAGGTGGCCCTGACGCAACACGAAGCTGCGAATGGCGCGGTTGAAGGCCGGATTTTCCATGGTCGTCACTCAAAAACTGCAAAAAGATCGCGATGTTACCGAATCTTGGCCGCTAGCGGTAGGGCTGGGCCACCGGCGCGGCACGCGCTGCGGCAGCGCCCGGCCTTGCCCCGCCTGGGTCGCTGCCGGCGGCCACTTGGTGCAGATCAACTCCGTCACCGATTCACCTTGGCAAAGCGGCAGCATGTGCCATGCTGTGTGAGGGGAAAGCGGACGTAGCAATGGACACGGGAGGTGTCTCATGAATGATGAACTGCATGACTTTGTAAAACTGCTGGAAGAGTACCGCGCCGAAGGGCAGGAACTGGGCACGTTGCTGTGCGTGGAGCCGGTGCGCCACCTGTCGCTGCCCTTGTGCCATGAGACCTGCGCCGAGTTGCGCGCCATGGCCGAGGTGTTCCAGTGTGACGAGGCACTGCTGGCCAGTGCCATCCTGCGCGGTGCGCTGCGCCATATGCAGCTGCACCTCAACGACGATCTTGACGCGCTGGCCGCAATGGCACGCGACCGGCTGTGCAGCCCTTGCGAGGACGCCAGCGAAGCGATCTGACGCAGCAGCAGCCGATAACGGAATCCCCCGCAGCGGCGTATGCCACTGCGGGCTTTTTTATGGCGGCGGCCAGGGTTGGCCGCACGGCGGCGCTACAGCTGGCGCAGCAGCTCGTCCACCGTCGGGTAGCGCAGGCAGCCGGGCAGCTCGCGCAGCAGCCGCGCGTTGCAGAGGCGCCGCGATTCGGCCATGAACGACCACAGCCCCGGCGACACCTGCTGCTGTACCACCGCGCGCGGCAGCCGCGGTGCGCGCGGGTAGCCCAGCGTATCGGCCAGCTTGTCGTACCACTCGCCGACCGGCAGCGGCTGGCTGTCGCAGGCGTTGTAGACGCGGATGCCGCCGCGCGGCTGCTGCAGCGCGGCGACGCACAGCCGCGCCAGGTCGTCGGCGTGGATGTGGTTGCTGACGCTGTCTTCGGCGGCATCGATCAGCGGCGTGCCGTTGACGAGGCGGGTGAGCGGCAGCCGCTCGGCGGCGTAGATGCCCGGTGCGCGCAGGATGGTCAGCGCGCTGCCGTGGGCGATGGCGAAGCTGCGCAACGCGCGCTCGGCATCGACGCGGCGGCACGCGCGCGGCGACGTTGGCCGCAGCGGCGCGCACTCGTCCAGCCACTTGCCATCGGCATTGCCGTACACGCCGCTGGTGCTGATATAGACCAGCTGCTGTGGTAAACTCGGCGTTTTTGCCAGTCGCGACAACACCTTGCGCATTCTGGGGTCGATATTGCCGCTGTCCGGCGGCGGTGCGGTGTACAGAACCGCGTCGGCGATACCGGCGAGGCGCTCGAGACTGCGCGCATCATCCAGATCGCCCGGCACTGGCTGGGCGCCCAGCTGTCGCCATTGCGCGGCGGTTTCCGGGCGGCGCGTCAGCGCCAGTATCCGCCAGTGCGGCAGCAGCAGGGGCAGGGCACGCCGGGCGATGTCGCCGGTGCCGATGATCAACAGGGTTCGCATGACGGCCATTTTAGCGAAGTTTAAGGGAACAAGATGACGTGTCAGGTAAAGGTGCTTCCGAGCGGCCATTCTTTTGCGGTTGAAACGCATGAAACCATTCTTGAGGCAGCTTTGCGCCAGAACGTCGGCCTGCCTTACGGCTGCCGTGACGGTGCCTGTGGCGCCTGCAAGGGCAAGGTTGTCGCCGGCGAGGTAGAGCACGGTGGCGCGCAGGAAAAGGCGCTGTCCGCCGCCGACCGCGCCCAGGGTATGGCGCTGTTCTGCTGTGCCAAGCCGCAGGGCGACATCACCATCGAAGTGCGCGAGCTGGCCGGCATCGGCGACATCCAGATCAAGACCCTGCCTTGCCGCGTGGAGTCGATCGAGAAGATCCACGACGTGGCAGTGCTGAAGCTGAAGCTGCCGGTCTCCGAGCGCCTGCAGTTCATGGCCGGCCAGTACATCGACATCCTGATGAAAGACGGCAAGAAGCGCAGCTTCTCCATCGCCAATGCGCCGCACGACGACGCCTTCATCGAGCTGCACATCCGCAACCAGCCGGGCGGTACCTTCTCCGAGTACGTGTTCAACAGCATGAAGGAAAAGGAAATCATGCGCTTCAAGGGGCCGCTGGGTTCCTTCTTCCTGCGCGAGGATTCCGACAAGCCGATCATCATGGTGGCCAGCGGTACCGGCTTTGCGCCGATCAAGGGCATCATCGAGCACGCCATCCACCACGGCATCACCCGCCCGATCGTGTTCTACTGGGGCGCGCGCACACCGCACGACCTGTACATGGCGGAGCAGGCCGGCCAGTGGCAGGCGCAAAACGCCAACATCACCTTCATCCCGGTGGTGTCGGACGCGCTGCCGGAGCACAACTGGCTTGGCCGCAGCGGCTTCGTGCACCAGGCGGTGCTGGACGATTTCGACGACCTGTCCGGCTACCAGGTGTACGCCTGCGGCGCGCCGATCATGGTCGAGGCCGCGCACAAGTCCTTCATCGCCGAGCGCAAGCTGCCGGAGGATGAGTTCTTCTCCGACGCCTTCTTCCTGTCCAAGGACATGAGCGGCAGCAAGCCGTAAGCCGGCCTCCGCCGATGACAAAGCCGCCTGCAAAGGCGGCTTTTTTGCGTGTGGGCGGCGGGCTCAGGGCGCCGGCCGCAGCAGCTGCTCGAAGATGCCCTGCGTCAGCTGCTGCTGGCCAAGGCCCAGCTCCAGCAGCCGGGCCAGCGTCAGCGCGTAGTGGCTGTGCAGTAGCGGCGGCCGCGCAAACTCCTGCAGCAGCGCGCCCAGCTCCGGCTGGCTGTCGTCGTGCTGCGCACGGCGGTATTGCTGCGCCAGCGCCAGCAGCTGCTGTCCCAGCTGCAGCTGGCTGGCAAAGAACGCCGGCCAGTCCGGCTGTGTCTGGCCGTGCTGCATCGCCTCGCGCAGCAGCGGGCCGTTGATGTAGAGAAAGGCGTCAAACACGCGCTGGCAGAAGCGGCCGGCACCGCGCGGGCCGCACCACAGCCAGGCGCCGGCGGCTGGGGCGAGGGCATCCAGCAGCGGCCGTGCCTGCTCGCGCAAGGCCGGGGTGCAGCCGACGAACAGCATGAAACCGTACTGCCGCGCCGCCGGGTGCGGCGTGACCGCCAGTTCGACGTCGATGTCCGCGCAGTCGCTGCCGCCCAGGCGCAAGCCCTGCCAGCACAGCGCCGTGCCGTGGCGACTGGCCGCCGGCTGCAGGCCGCAGTCAGCCAGCCGCTGTTGCAAAGCGTCGAGGGTGGTGGCGGGAGAGGCGGGCAGTTCCATCCGGTGTTTACAGTAGTTGCCAGTCAAAGTCGCGCAAACGCTGCAGGAACCAGGCCATCGCCTGCCCCGGTTCCTTGGTTTGCCATGCGTAATATAGTGGCACGGGATCGCGCGCGTCTTCCACTGCCTTGAGCAGCAAACGGCCGTCGGCCAGCGGTTTTTGTACATGCTGCAGTGGCAAAAAACCAATACCGAGGCCGGCGCACTGCATGTTGATCTTGTCGTCGAGGCTGGACACCGTTAGCCGCGCCTGGCCTTCCTGGATCGAGGCGCTGCGCGGCGTCAGCGTGCGCGAGCTGTCGGCCAGCACGATGATGCGGTGCTTGCGCAACTCGTGTGCCGGGATCGGCTCCGCCGCCTGTGCCAGCGGGTGCGACGGTGCGACGCAAAAGCCGAAGGCGGCGTGGCCCATCTCGCGGCAGTACAGGTTGCCCTGTACCGGCATGTCCGGCGCCCCGATGGTGAGGTCGGCGCGGCCGTCGATCAGCGCATCCCACATGCCGCCAAAGTTCTCGCGCGTCAGGCGCAGCTCGGTCTGCGCGCCCAGCTCGTTGAATTCGCGCACCAGCTGGATCACGCGTGCGAATGGCAGCAGTTCGGAGATGGCGATGCGCAGCTCGCCCTCCCAGCCGGTGGCGTGGGTCTTCACCCGCTGCTCCAGCATCGCCGCCGAATCCAGCAGCGCGCGCCCTTCCTGCAGCAGCAGCTGCCCGGCCGAGGTCAGCTTGGCCTTGTGGCCGCTGCGGTCGAACAGCATCACGCCCAGGTCCTGCTCCAGCTTCTGCACGCTGTAGGTGATGGCGGACGGCACGCGGAACAGCGCCTCGGCGGCGGCGGCAAAACTGCCGCGGCGGTCGATGGCGTCCAGTACCAGCAGGGCGTCGAGGGAGAGTCGGGTCATGGTGGGGCAGCCTGAAAGCAGGATAAAAAAAGCCGGTGGCGCGTGCCACCGGCTGTGTCGGCCATCACGGGATCAACCCTGCTTGGCGCGCTCGATGCCTTCTTCCAGTTCGCGGGTGGCATCTTCCAGTGTACCCCAACCCTGGATTTTGACCCATTTGCCTTTTTCCAGATCCTTGTAGTGCTCGAAGAAGTGCACCATCTGGTCGCGCAGCAGCTGCGGCAGGTCTTCCAGCTTCTGGATGTCCTTGTACATCGGGCACAGTTTTTCCACCGGCACCGCGATCAGCTTGGCGTCGACACCGCCGTCGTCTTCCATCTTGATCAGGCCCAGCATGCGCACGCGGATCAGTACGCCCGGCGGCAGCGGGAACGGGGTCACCACCAGCACGTCGACCGGGTCGCCGTCACCGGCGATGGTCTGCGGCACGAAACCGTAGTTGGCCGGGTAGAACATCGAGGTGCCCATAAAACGGTCCACGCACAGCGCACCGCTTTCCTTGTCGAATTCGTACTTGATCGGGGCGCTGTTGGCGGTGATCTCGATGACGACGTTAACGTCGTTCGGCATGTTCTTGCCCGGGCTGATGAGGTCGATATTCATGCGTGAAAGTCCTTTTCCGGTTGAGTCGTCAGGAATAAACCCGGTGATTATACCAGCAGCCCAGCCGAGGTATAATCGCGTCTATTGATGAAGGCCATAACCGCACATGATGCTAGATAACCTGATTTCCGAATTCGACCGCGGCCTGCGCACCCTGTTTGCGCCAGCCAGCAGCGCGCGCCCGCACCCCGACCGCGATGTCGCCGAGGCGGAGCTATCCGCCGCGGACAAACGCCACGCGCTGGGACTGATGCGCGTCAACCACTGCGGCGAGGTGTGCGCGCAGGCGCTGTACCAGGGCCAGGCGCTGACCGCGCGCGATCCGGCGGCGCGCGAGGCGTTGCGTCATGCCGCGTTCGAGGAGGTGGAACATCTGGCGTGGACCGAGCGCCGTATCCGCGAACTGGGCGGCCGTCCCAGCCTGTTCAACCCGCTGTGGTACACCGGCTCGCTGGCGATCGGCGTCACCGCCGGCCTGCTCGGCGACAAGTGGAACCTCGGCTTCCTGCAGGAAACCGAGCACCAGGTCGGCGCCCATCTTGACAGCCATCTCAGCGAGCTGCCGGCACAGGACGACAAGAGCCGTGCCATCGTCAGCCAGATGCGCGACGACGAGCTCAAGCACGCCGACATGGCGCAGCAGCTGGGGGCGGCCAGCCTGCCGCTGCCGGTGAAGGGCATGATGAAGCTGTCCGCCAAGCTGATGACGGTGAGCAGCTACCGGCTGTGAATACCGCCGCATGAAAAAGCCGCCCCTCGGGCGGCTTTTTTGTTGGCGGCCAACCTTGCGCAAGGTTGGCCGCAAGGCCTGCATCAGAAGAACAGCACGGTTAGCAGTAGGAAGGTCGGGATCAGGAAGGCGCAGGCCCAGCCGATGTAGCCGAAGAAGCTCGGCATCACCACGCCGCGCTCTTCCGCGATCGCCTTCACCATGAAGTTGGGGGCGTTGCCGATATAGCTGTTGGCGCCCATGAACACCGCGCCCATCGAGATCGCCAGCAGGGTGTTGGCGCCGGCGCCCATCAGCTGCTGCGCGTCGCCGCCGGCGAGGTTGAAGAACACCAGGTAGGTCGGCGCATTGTCGAGGAAGCTGGACAGCGCACCGGTGAGCCAGAAGTAGGCGACATTGACCGGGGTGCCGTCGGGGGCGGTCACCATGCGCACCAGGCCGGCGAAGGCGCCGTCCGAGCCGGCCTTCAGCATCGCCAGCACTGGGATCATGCTGATGAAGATGCCGGCGAACAGCTTGGCCACCTCCAGCATCGGCGCCCAGTTGAAGGCGTTGGCCTCGCGGCAGTGGCGCGGCGTCAGCTTCAGCGACAGCCCCGCCATCGCCAGCAGCAGCAGGTCACGCACCACGTTCTGCAGCTCGATGTCGAGGCCGTACACCTGCCACACCACGCCCGGCTGCCACACGCCGGACAGCAGCACCGCCACCACCACGCCGCCCAGCAGCAGGAAGTTGAGCTTGCCCTCGATGCGCAGCGGGCTGTCCGGGGTTGGGTCGCGTGCCAGCGTCTGCGCGCTTTCCTTGCGGTAGAAGTAGCTGTCCAGCACGAAGAAAACCAGCAGCAGGATCAGGCTGGCGCTGAACATCGGCGCCAGCATGTGCTCGATGGTCCAGCCGAAGCCGACGCCCTTGAGGAAGCCGAGAAACAGCGGCGGATCGCCCAGCGGCGTCAGCGAGCCACCGATATTGGCGACCAGGAAGATGAAGAACACGAACACGTGGGTCTTGTAGCGGCGGTTGTCGTTGGCGCGCAACAGCGGGCGGATCAGCAGCATCGAGGCGCCGGTGGTGCCGGTGAAGCTGGCCAGCACGGTGCCGGTGGCCAGCACGCCGCTATTGAGCAGCGGCGAGCCGTGCAGATTGCCGTTAATGAAAATGCCGCCGGCAACGGTGAACAGCGCCACCAGCAGGATGATGAACGGCACGTACTCCAGCACCATGGTGTGCAGGATGTCGTGGCTGACGCCGGCCAGACCATGGTTGGCCGCAAACGGCAGCACGAAGGCCAGCGCCCAGCCGGCGGCGATCTTGCCGAAATGGTGGTGCCAGATGGCGGGAGCCAGCAGCGGCATCAGGGCAATGCTTAACAGCAGGCCGGCAAAGGGCACGGCCCACAGCATGGACAGTTCTGCGCCATTGACGCTGGCGTGGGCCAGCGACGGCAGCAGCGTCAGTGCCAGCGGCAGCACAGGACGTAGCAAGCGGGGTAGGGACATGTTCGACTCTGGGTTGGGCAGGGGGCGCTGCGCTTCCGGCGAGTGCGCGCACCCTTGATTGTTATGACTCGTTCGAGGCGACCGGAAGGCGGCAATTGTAACCGCCGCATCCGTCGCCGCGCCATCGGGAACTGCCCTGCCCCCGGTGTGCCGCGCACAAAACAAAACGACCAGCCGCAGGGCTGGTCGTTGTGGGGGGGCGGCGCCGCAGGGTTAACCGAACAGCTTGCTGACGTCTTTGGCTTCCCAGTGCGGGAAGTGCTTGCGCACCAGCGCGTTGAATTCGATCTCGAACGCGCGCAGGCGGGCGAGGTCGCTCTGGTCCTGGCTGGCGCTGTCCACCGCCACCGCGCTACGGATCATGCCGGCACCGGCGGTGCCGTTGGACAGGCGGTCGATGACGATGAAGCTGCCGGTGGCGCGGCAGTCTTTGTAGGCGTCGAACACCACCGGTGCGGTGAACACGATGCGCACCAGCGCGATCTCGTTCAGCTGCAGCTTTTCCGCTTCGAAGGCGTCCAGCGTGTTGACGTCCACACGGTGCACGATGCGCTCGACGCGGCCGGTAACGTTCTTGCCGGCTAGCTTGAAGCCGTAGTCCTTGCCCACCACCAGCGGGTTTTCGTCCATCCACACCAGGTGGGCCTCGATCGCCTGGCTGACCGTCGGTGCCGTCTCGTCGACGCGCACGATCATGTCGCCGCGCGAGATGTCGATCTCGTCGGCCAGCGTCAGGGTAATGGCCTGGCCGCTGCGCGCCACATCGAGCTTGCCCTCGTACACCACCACGTTTTCCACTGTGCTCTGTTTGCCGGACGGCAGCGCGACGATGCGGTCGCCGGGGCGGATCTCGCCGCTGGCGACGGTACCGCAGAAACCGCGGAAGTCCAGGTTCGGGCGGTTGACGTACTGTACCGGCAGGCGGAAGGCATTCTGCGCCACGTCGTGGTCGATCTCGACGCTGTCGAGAATGCCCATCAGCGTCTGGCCGTCGTACCACGGCGTGCGCTCGCTGGCGGTGACCACGTTGTCGCCGCGCAGCGCCGAGATCGGCACGAAGCGGATGTCGGCGATGTCGAGGTTGGCCGCAAAGGCGAGGTATTCGTCGCGGATGCGATTGAACACCGCCTCGTCGAAGTCCAGCAGGTCCATCTTGTTGATGGCCACCACCACGTGCTTGATGCCCAGCAGGCTGACGATGTAGCTGTGGCGGCGGGTCTGCGTCTGCACGCCGTAGCGGGCGTCGATCAGGATCACCGCCAGGTTGCAGGTCGAGGCGCCGGTGGCCATGTTGCGGGTGTACTGCTCGTGGCCCGGGCAGTCGGCGATGATGAACTTGCGGCGGTCGGTGCTGAAGTAGCGGTAGGCGACATCGATGGTGATGCCCTGTTCGCGCTCGGCCTGCAGGCCGTCCACCAGCAGCGCGAGGTCGATCTCCTCGTCGGTGGTGTTGTACTTTTTCGAGTCGCGCTGGATCGCCGCCAGCTGGTCTTCGAAGATCAGCTTGGAGTCGTGCAGCAGGCGGCCGATCAGCGTCGATTTGCCGTCGTCGACGTTGCCGCAGGTGATGAAGCGCAGCAGGTCCTTGTTTTCGTGTTGCTTCAGGTACGCCAGGATGTCGCTGGCGATCAGGTCGGATTGGTGTGCCATGAGCGTCGTGCCTTGCATCAGCAAGGTTGGCCGCATGCGGCCAACCTTTGAACATTCGGTAGGGGCGAAGAGGGCCTTGAACGGGCGCTTAGAAGTAGCCTTCCATCTTCTTCTTCTCCATCGAGCCGGACGAGTCGTGATCGATCACGCGGCCCTGGCGTTCGGAGGTCTTGGTCAGCAGCATTTCCTGGATCACTTCCGCCAGCGTGGTGGCTTCCGATTCCACCGCGCCGGTCAGCGGATAACAGCCGAGGGTGCGGAAGCGGACCTTCTTGGTCTCGATCTTCGCCTTTTCCTCGTCGCTGAGGTACTGCAGGATGCGCTCGTCGTCGATCATGATCAGCGTGCCGTCACGCTCGATCACCTTGCGCTCGGCGGCAAAGTACAGCGGCACGATTTCGATGTTCTCGAGGAAGATGTACTGCCAGATGTCCAGCTCGGTCCAGTTCGACAGCGGGAACACGCGGATCGACTCGCCCTTGTTGATCTTGGCGTTGTAGATGTTCCACAGTTCCGGACGCTGGCTTTTCGGGTCCCAGCGGTGGTTCTTGTCGCGGAAGGAGTACACCCGCTCCTTGGCACGCGATTTTTCCTCGTCGCGGCGGGCGCCACCAAAGGCGGCGTCGAACTTGTACTTGTTCAGCGCCTGCTTCAGGCCTTCTGTCTTCATCACGTCGGTGTGCTTGGCACTGCCGGCGGTGAACGGGTTGATGTTGGCGTCGACGCCTTCCTGGTTGACGTGGACGATCAGGTCCCAGCCGTATTCCTTCGCCTGCTTGTCGCGCAGCGCGATCATGTCCTGGAATTTCCAGGTGGTATCCACGTGCATCAGCGGGAATGGCGGCCGGCCGGGGGCAAAGGCCTTTTGTGCCAAATGCAGCATCACCGCCGAATCCTTGCCGATGGAGTACAGCATCACCGGGTTGTCAAACTCGGCGGCGACTTCACGGATGATGTGGATGGACTCGGCTTCAAGTTGCTTGAGGTGAGTCAGCCTCTCCTGACTGATATTCATCTTTGCGCTCAATTCTCTGGCTGTTGGCATCGTCGGCAGCATCTCTGCCGTGCCGGGGATTCCGACAGTTGAACTGTACCGGAGCGCGGACGCGGCCAGAAAGACTGATTTTATATATCAATATGCGATATCGAGAGCAAAAACAATGGCAAGGCGGGAATATCGAGGCAGAAACAAAAACACCACCCGAAGGTGGTGTTTTTGCTGAATCTGGCGTCCCCACGGGGAATCGAACCCCGGCCGCCGCCGTGAAAGGGCAGTGTTCTAACCGCTAAACTATAGGGACTGAATTGTGTGGTGCACCCGGAGCGATTCGAACGCCCGACCCTTTGGTTCGTAGCCAAATACTCTATCCAACTGAGCTACGGGTGCAACTTGGCGTCCCCACGGGGAATCGAACCCCGGCCGCCGCCGTGAAAGGGCAGTGTTCTAACCGCTAAACTATAGGGACGCTGTGGTGGTGCACCCGGAGCGATTCGAACGCCCGACCCTTTGGTTCGTAGCCAAATACTCTATCCAACTGAGCTACGGGTGCACTGTTCTCGTTTGCTGTTGCTTGCGAGAGACGCGAACTATACGGATGCCGCCGCCGCCTGTCAAGCCGGTGGCGGCAATTTCTTTTGCCGGCCGTGCCCGGCACGGCGGCAATGTGTCATTGCCGTGCGGTGCGGGTGTTGTCCGGAGCCACGGCGGCCGGGTCGTTGCTGCGCCACGGGTTGATGTCCAGCCCGCCGCGGCGGGTGTAGCGTGCGTACACCGTCAGCCGGCTCGGCGCGCAGGCGCGCAGCACGTCGACGAAGATGCGCTCCACGCACTGCTCGTGGAATTCGTTGTGCTGGCGGAAGCCGATCAGGTAGCGCAGCAGCGTCTCGCGGTCGATCTGCGGCCCGGTGTAGCTGATCTGCACGCTGCCCCAGTCCGGCTGGCCGGTGACCAGACAGTTGGATTTCAATAGCTGCGAAGTCAGCGTTTCGCTGACCACGTTGACCGCATCGGCCCTGAGCGCTTCCGGGCACGGCGCGTAGCTGCTGACTTCGATGTCCAGTTCGTCGATACAGTCGCCGGCCAGTTCCACGATCCGCTCGCGGCCGAAGTCGGCGGGGGAGAGCAGGCTGACCTGCACCTTGCCGCCGGCGGCGTTGGACAGGTCCAGCTCCAGCTGCGCGGCCACCTGCTGCCAGCTGGCGATGCGGGTCTGGTTGTAGCTGTTCAGGTACAGCTTGAACGACTTGGACTCGATCAGTCGCGGGCTGTCGGCCGGAATGCGGAAGGTGGCAATCGCCACCTGCGGCTTGCCGCGGGCATTGAGCCAGGACACTTCGTAGCCGGTCCACAGGTCGACGCCGCCAAACGGCAGCGCGTCTTCGGTGACGCCGATCTCGTCGCGTTTTTGCTGGCGCGCGATCGGGAACAGCAGGCTGGCGTCGTACTGGTCCTGGTAGTCGACCTTCTTGCCCAGTGGCGAGAATTCGGGGGTGTAGCTCGGGTTCATCATGGTCTTCCTTGGCTTGCGGCCAACCTTGGGGCGGCAACAGCTTGATGTTTAATGGTAGCGAGTCGTCAGCTCTCGCGGCGCATGAACTGGCGCGGGCGCATGCCCAGTGCCAGCAGGGTGGCGAAGTAGGCGACGGCACCGGCGATGACCAGCAGCAGTAACCACGCCGCGCGCTGCCAGGCGTGGCCGTGCCAGTCGATCGGCAAGACCTGCTGCAGCGCCAGCAGCGCGGCGGCCATCATCAGTACCGCCAGCAGCAGCTTGCCGAGGAAGCCGCCCCAGCCGGTTTGCGGCCGGTAGATGCCGTGCCGTTTCAGCTGGTGATAGAGCAGCGCGGCGTTGAGGCAGGCCCCGAGGCCGATCGACAGCGCGAGGCCGGCGTGGCGGAACGGGCCGATGAAGGCCAGGTTCATCAGCTGGGTGGCGGTCAGCGTCACCAGTGCGATCTTGACCGGGGTCTTGATGTTCTGCCGCGCGTAGAAGCCGGGCGCCAGCACCTTGACCAGGATCAGCCCCAGCAGGCCGATGGCGTAGGCGATCAGCGCCTGCTGCGTCATCAGCGCATCATGGGCGTTGAACTTGCCGTACATGAACAGGGTGGCGATCAGTGGTTGTGACAGCAGGGCGAGACCGACGGTGGACGGAATCGCCAGCAGCAGCGACAGGCGGATGCCCCAGTCCAGCAGGCGGCTGAATTCCTCGCCGCTGTCGCGCGCCGCATGTTTGGACAGCGACGGCAGCAGGATGGTGCCCAGCGCCACGCCGAGGATGCCGGTCGGGAACTCCATCAGCCGGTCGGCGTAGTACATCCACGACACGCTGCCGGACACCAGGAAGGAGGCAAAGATGGTGTTGATCACCAGCGAGATCTGCGCGATCGACACGCCGAAGATCGCCGGCCCCATCTGTCGCACCACGCGCCACACCGCGGCGTCCTTCAGGTCCAGGCGCGGCCACGGCAGCATGTCCAGCTTCTTCAGGTGCGGCAGCTGGTACAGCAGTTGCGCGATGCCGCCGATGAACACCGCCCACGCCAGCACCAGTACCGGCGGGTCGAAGTAGGGCGTCAGCAGCAGCGAGCACAGGATGAAGGACACGTTCAGCAGCGTCGGCGTGAACGCCGGCACCGAGAAACGGTTCCAGGTATTCAGCACGCTGCTGGCCAGCGACGACAGCGAGATGAACAGGATATAAGGAAAGGTGATGCGCAGCAGCTCGCTGGTCAGCGCCATCTTGTCCGGATCATGGGCAAAGCCGGGCGCCGATATCCAGATGATGGCGGGGGCGGCCAGCATGCCCAGCGCGGTGACGGCCAGCAACACCAGGCTCAGGGTGCCGCTGATGTGCGACAGGAAGCGGCGGGTGGCGTCCTCGCCCTGCTGTTCCTTGTATTCCGCCAGCACCGGCACGAAGGCCTGCGAGAAGGCGCCCTCGGCAAAAATGCGGCGCAGCAGATTGGGCAGCTTGAAGGCGACAAAGAAGGCGTCGGTGGCCATGCCGGCGCCGAAAACACGCGCGATGATGGCGTCGCGCACGAAGCCGAGCACGCGCGAAACCAGGGTCATGCTGCTGACTTTTGCCAGTGCTTTGAGTAAATTCATGCTTTACCGAACGGGTTGATAACGCTTTTATCGAGGGCCGTAGTTTACGCGGGAGGTATTGTTGTTGCAAAACGTGATCTTAGGCCTTAAAATCTGCCGTTTCAGATTCAGCTCATCAGGAGAATTCCATGGCTAATAGCGCACAAGCTCGCAAGCGTGCACGCCAGGCCCTTAAGCAGCGCGCGCACAACGCAAGCCTGCGTACGGCCTTCCGTACCGCCGTTAAGAAAGTGATCAAAGCAATCGAAGCCGGCGACAAGGCAGTAGCAAACACTGTGTTCCTCGCTTCCGTTAAAGTGATTGATCGTCTGGCTGACAAAGGCGTGTACCACAAGAACAAGGCAGCTCGCCATAAGAGCCGTCTGTCTGCTCACATCAAGGCCATGGCTGCCTGATCCGAGTTTGACGCAAGAATACGCAAAGGCTCCGCAAACGCGGAGCCTTTTGTGTTTCTGCGTGGTCTACCGTGCTTTGTTCCTGAATTGCGGGTGAGTCGATGAAGTTGTTGCCGCCAGTCCTGTTGCTGCTAGCCAGTCAAGTCCATGCCGATGAGGCGCTGTCACCGTTCAAGCACTGCCGAGGCATTCTGGCCGATGCCGAGCGCCTGGCCTGCTTCGACGCGCTGCTGCCACCGGCACCGTTGCTGCTGCCGTCGGAGCTGTCGGTCGCGCCGGCACCCGCGGCCGCGGTGACCACGTTGGCCGCAAACGAATTGCCGCAACTGACCACCGCGCCGGTGGCGGATGACGCCGGCACGCCACCGCTCGCGCCGCGCTTCTCCGCCTCGGGGCTGGCCAGGCAGTGGGATCTGGACGAGGACAACAAGCTGGGCACCTTCGTGCTGCGTGCGCACCAGCCGACCTACATCCTGCCGTTGTGGCACCTGTTCTCGCCCAATTCGCAGCCGTCGTCGCCGACGCAGGAATCGGTACGCCTGTTCGGCACCAAGCTCAACAATGTCGAAACCAAGTACCAGCTGTCGTTCAAGAGCAAGCTGTGGCAGAACGTGCTCGGCACGCCGGCCGACCTGTGGTTTGGCTACACCCAGCAGTCGCACTGGCAGATGTACAACAAGGGGCAGTCGTCGCCGTTCCGTGAGACCGACTACGAGCCGGAAGTGATGCTGACCACGCCGCTGCCGGCGCACTGGACGTGGCAGGGCTGGCGCCTGCGCATGGCCGGTGTCGGCGTGGTGCACCAGTCCAACGGCCAGACCGACCCGCTGTCGCGCAGCTGGAACCGGGTCTATGTGATGGCCGGCGCGGAAAAGGGCAACCTCAGCCTGACCGGGCGTTGGTGGTACCGGCTGCCGGAATCCGACGCTACTGACGACAATCCGGACATTACCCGCTACATGGGACGCGGCGACGTGCAGGCGGTATACCGCTGGAACGATCACACCCTCGGCGGCCGCGTGCGCTACAACCCGCTGCACGGCAAGGGCGCGTTGCAGCTGGACTGGACCTTCCCGGTGGCGGGACGGCTGCGCGGCTATGTGCAGGGCTTTTCCGGCTACGGCGAAAGCTTGCTCGACTATAACCACCATTCGCGCGGGGTCGGTATCGGCCTGATGCTAACCGACTGGCTGGCTAACTAACTGAGACGCGGCGGCAAGACAAAGCGGCGGGCGGCGGAGTGATCCGCCGCCCGCCGCTTTTCTATTGGTGCGGGATTACAGCTGCACGTCGCCGCTGAGCAGTGCGGCGGCCTCGCGCGCCATTTCACCTTCCTCGTCGGTAGCCATGACATAGGCGTGGCGCGCGCTGTGCGGGGTGGTGATGCGTTGCGAGCGGGCAAGGTTGGCCGCAAGGTCGACCTCGAAGCCGAGCCAGGACAGCTGCTTCAGGATGCGGGCGCGGATCTCCGGTGAGCGCTCGCCGATGCCGGCGGTGAACACCACCGCGTCCAGCCCCTTCATCGCGGTGGCTAGCGACGCCACTTCGCGCGCGGCACGGTAGCAGAACAGCTCGATCGCTTCCTTCGCCGCCGGCTCCTTGCTGGCCAGCAGCTCGCGCATGTCGGCGGACAGGCCGGACACGCCGAGCAGGCCGCTGTGCTTGTACAGCTCCTGCCGCACCTGCGCGATGTCCATGCCTTCGTGTTCCAGCCAGTACAGCACCACTTCTGGATCGAGGTTGCCGGGACGGGTGCCCATCATCAGGCCGTCGACCGCGGAAAACCCCATGCTGGAGGCGATGCTGCGGCCGTCGTGGATGGCGCAGGCGCTGGCGCCGCTGCCCAGATGGCAGACCACCACGCGCTGGCTGGCCAGCGCCATGTCGCCCAGCCGTCGCGCGATGGAGGCGTAGGACAGGCCGTGGAAGCCGTAGCGGCGGATGCCCTGTTCATGCCAGTGGCGGGCGATGCCGAAGCGGGTGGCGACCTCGGGTTGGCCGCAATGGAAGGCGGTGTCGAAGCAGGCGATCTGGGTCAGCTTGCTGTCCAGTCGCGCAAAGGCACTCATCACGCCAAGGCTGGCCGGCTGGTGCAGCGGTGCCAGCGGAATCAGCTCCGCCAGGTGGTCGACCACTTCCGGGGTCAGCACCACCGGGCTGGTGTAGCGGTCGCCGCCATGCACCACGCGGTGCGCCACCGCTACCGCTTCCAGTCCCTTGTCGGCGAGGACGTTGAGCACCGCCGCCACCGCTTCGTCGCGGCCGCTGCCGGCCAGCGTCACCCGCGTCTGGCGGCCGCCGTAGTCCAGCTCCAGGCTGGCGCCGGCGGCACCGAAACGGTCGACGAGGCCGCGTGCCAGCAGTTGCACGCCGTCCGGCTGGTAGGCACGGAATTTCAGCGTGGCGGAGCCGGCATTGATGGCGATGAGAGCCTTGCCCATTACTTATCCTTTTTTGTAGGCGGCAAAGACGTTGGCCACCGCCGCCGAGGCCAGCCGTCCGGCCGCATCATCGGCACGACTGGTCAGCACGATCGGCACCCGGGCGCCCATCACGATGCCGGCACTGGCGGCGGCTGCCAGATAGGTCAGCTGCTTGGCCAGCATATTGCCTGATTCCAGGTCCGGCACCAACAGGATGTCCGGCTCGCCGGCCACCGGCGACTCGATACCCTTGGTGTCGGCCGCCGCGTGCGAGATGGCGTTGTCGAAGGCCAGCGGGCCGTCGAGCAGTGCGCCGCGGATCTGGCCGCGGTCGGCCATCTTGCACAGCGCCGCCGCGTCCAGCGTGGCGCGCATCGCCGGATTGATGGTTTCCACCGCCGCCAGGATCGCCACCTTCGGCTGCGCCACGCCCAGGGCGTGGGTCAGGTCGATGGCGTTCTGGCAGATGTCGCGCTTGGTCATCAGGTCCGGCTCGATGTTGATGGCGGCATCGGTGATGAACAGGTAGCGCGGGTAGCTTTCCACCTTCATCACGAACACGTGGCTGATGCGGCGGTCGGTGCGGATGCCCTTGGTGCGGTCCAGCACCGCGCTCATGAACTCGTCGGTGTGCAGGCTGCCCTTCATCAGGCTGTCGGCACGGCCGTCGCGCACCAGCGCCACCGCGCGCTCGGCGGCGGCGTGGCTGTGCTCGGCGTCGATCACCTCGAAGCGGGCGAGGTCGATGTCCATGCTGGCGGCCAGCTTGAGCAGCTTGGCGCGCGGGGCGATCAGGATCGGGGTGGCGATGCCGTGGTCGGCGGCCTCGACCGCGCCCAGCAGCGCTTCCGGGCTGCAGGGGTGGGCCACCGCCATCGGCTGCGGGCCGTTGGCGGTGGCCTGGCTGATGATGTCGCTAAAGGCGTGTGCGTCGCGGATCATGATGTCAGTCCTCAGGCCATGATGTTGAAGCCGCCATCGACATAGGTGACTTCGCCGGTCAGCGCGCGGGCGGCGTCGGAGGCGAGGAAGGCGCAGGTGTTGCCGACGTCCTCAATGTCCACCAGCCGGTTTTGCGGCGCGCGGGCGATGGCGTCGTCGATCAACTGGTCGAAGTGGGCGATGCCGCTGGCGGCGCGGGTTTTCAGTGGTCCCGGCGAGATGGTGTGTACGCGGATGCCTTTCGGGCCCAGCTCGTGCGCCATGTATCGGGTGGTGCTTTCCAGCGCCGCCTTCACCGGCCCCATGATGTTGTAGTTCTCGACCACCTTGTCGGCGCCGTGATAGCTCATGGTGATCAGCGCGCCGCCGTTCTTCATCAGCGGCTCGGCCAGGCGCGCCATCTCGATGAAGGAGTAGCACGAGACGCGCATCGCCTGCAGGAAACCGTCGCGCGAGCAGTCGGTGACGCGGCCGTGCAGGTCGTCCATCGGGCAGAAGGCGATGGAGTGCACCACGAAGTCGATCTGGCCCCAGGTTTCCTCGATCGCGGCGAACACCTGCTCCAGCTGGCCGTCAGCCTGTACATCCAGTGGCAGGATCAGCGGTGCGGCCAAGCCTTCGGCCAGCGGGCGCACGAATTTTTCCGCCTTCTCGTTGAGGTAGGTGATGGCGACTTCGGCGCCCTGTTCCCGCATGATCTTGGCGCAACCGTAGGCAATGCTGTGTTCGTTGGCGATACCGACAATCAGGCCGCGTTTGCCGGCGAGGGGCAGGTGGGATGGGCTCATGCTGATCAACTCCAGTAGGTAAGTAAGGATGACGCTGCCGGCAAAGCATCGCGCGGACGTGTTGCAATGCAATGAAGCGAGCGTTTTCTATTGTTCTATCAGTCGGATATAATCATCCGTTTACTTGGCGAGCTACTTGATCGCCAACGCTTGTGACCCCATTATCATGCAGGGTTTTATTGCAGCAAGCTTTGATGCACTGCAATATCTGATCGCATTATGTCATCGTCTTTGTTTGTGGAGTGCTAAATCATGCCGATTTACGAATACCGTTGTGATGCCTGTGGCGTGCAGAACGAACATCTGCAGAAGATGAGCGATGCGGCGCTGACCGATTGCCCGTCCTGCGGCAGCCAGAGTTACAACAAGGTACTGACTGCGGCTGGCTTCCAGCTCAAGGGCAGCGGCTGGTACGTTACCGATTTCAAGAACAGTGGCAGCGGTCCGGCTTGCGGTAGCGGTGGTTGCGGAAGTGGCGGATGTGCCTGAGATACCGATGAAACATATCAAAATGACGTTGCGCGGCTACCTGATCGCCGGTCTGCTGATCTGGCTGCCGATCGCCATCACGCTGTGGGTGCTGAACCTGATCATCGGCACCCTGGACCAGACCGTGAACGTGCTGCCGCAGGGCTGGCGTCCGGAGAGCCTGTTCGGCTTCGACATCCCCGGCCTCGGCGTGGTGCTCGCGTTCGCGGTGCTGCTGGGCACCGGCTTCATGGCGGCCAACGTGCTCGGCCAGCGCCTGCTCGACCTGTGGGAGCTGGTGCTGACGCGCACGCCGGTGGTGAAAACCATCTACAACAGTGTGAAGCAGGTCAGCGACACCCTGCTGTCCGACTCCGGCCAGGCCTTCCGCAAGGCGCTGCTGGTGCGCTTCCCGCACCAGAACGCGTGGACCATCGCCTTCCAGACCGGCGCCCCTTCCGGCGAGGTGAAGCAGCAGCTGGGCGAGGATGACTTCATCAGCGTCTACGTGCCGACCACGCCGAACCCGACCTCCGGCTACTTCATCATCGTGCCGAAGCAGGACACGCGCGAACTGGACATGTCGGTGGATGCGGCACTGAAATACGTCATTTCCATGGGCGTTGTCGCGCCCAGTGCCCCCGATAGTGAAAAACGCAAGTAAAATGCGTTATTGAATGAACTCCGCAGAGGCCGGTCGTCCCGCCTCTGCCTTTGTTTTTATTAAAAGAATCTTCGAATTTAAGGCTAAAAGGCTTCTGCATGAGAACCGACTACTGCGGCTTGATTGATAAAAAATTCCTCGGCCAGACCGTTACGGTCAAGGGCTGGGCCCATCGTCGTCGTGACCACGGCGGCGTGATCTTCATCGACCTGCGCGACCGTGAAGGTCTGGTGCAGGTGGTGATCGATCCGGACACCCCGGAAGCATTCCAGACCGCCGACAGCACCCGTAACGAATTCGTGCTGGCGATCACCGGTATCGTGCGCGAGCGCCCGGCCGGCACCGCCAACAGCAAGATGATCTCCGGCGAGATCGAGATCCTGGCCAAGCACATCGAGATCCTGAACGCCGCGGCCACGCCGCCGTTCCAGATCGACGACGAAAACCTGTCCGAGAACGTGCGCCTGACCAACCGCGTCATCGACCTGCGTCGTCCGGCGATGCAGAAGAATCTGCGCCTGCGCTACCGCGTGGCGATGGGCGTGCGTAACCATCTGGACAAGCAGGGCTTCATCGACATCGAAACGCCGATGCTGACCCGTTCCACCCCGGAAGGCGCCCGCGACTACCTGGTGCCGTCGCGCGTGCATCCGGGCGAATTCTTCGCGCTGCCGCAATCGCCGCAGCTGTTCAAGCAGCTGCTGATGGTGGCCGGCTTCGACCGCTACTACCAGATCACCAAGTGCTTCCGTGACGAAGACCTGCGTGCCGACCGCCAGCCGGAATTCACCCAGATCGATATCGAGACCTCGTTCCTGAACGAGGACGAGATCATGGACATCACCGAAACCATGGCGCAGGAGATCTTCCGCGACGTGATGGGCGTGGAGCTGGGCAAGTTTCCGCGCATGGCCTACAACGACGCGATGTTCTACTACGGCTCCGACAAGCCGGATCTGCGCGTGTCGCTCAAGTTCACCGAACTGACCGATCTGATGAAGACCGAGGAGTTCAAGGTGTTCCGTGGCGCCGCCGACATGGCCAATGGCCGCGTGGTGGCCCTGCGCGTGCCGGGCGGTGCCGCGCTGTCGCGCAAGGACATCGACGACTACACCCAGTTCGTCGGCATCTACGGCGCCAAGGGTCTGGCCTACATCAAGGTCAACGACAAGAGCAAGATCACCAATGACGAAAGCAGCGGCCTGCAGTCGCCGATCGTCAAGTTCCTGTCGGTGAACGCGCTGAACGAAATCATGGCGCGTACCGGTGCCGACAACGGCGACATCATCTTCTTCGGCGCCGACAAGGCCAAGGTGGTGAACGAGGCCATCGGCGCGCTGCGCATCAAGATCGGCCACGAGCGCGGCGAAGCCGGCGGCTACTTCGTCAAGGAGTGGCGCCCGCTGTGGGTGGTGGACTTCCCGATGTTCGAGCACGACGAAGACGCCGACCGCTGGACTGCCTGCCACCATCCGTTCACCAGCCCGAAACCGGGCCACGAAGACCTGATGGACACCGATCCGGGTGCGTGCATCGCGCGTGCCTACGACATGGTGCTCAACGGCTGGGAAATCGGTGGCGGTTCGGTGCGTATCCACCGCGCCGACATCCAGGAAAAGGTGTTCGCCGCGCTGAAGATCAGCCCGGAAGAACAGCAGAACAAGTTCGGCTTCCTGCTCGACAACCTGAAGTTCGGCGCACCGCCACACGGTGGCCTGGCCTTCGGTCTGGATCGTCTGGTGACGCTGATGTGCGGTGCCGAGTCGATCCGCGACGTGATCGCGTTCCCGAAAACGCAACGTGCGCAGTGTCTGCTGACCAGCGCGCCGAACGCGGTGGACGAGAAGCAGCTGAAGGAACTGAACCTGCGCCTGCGCCAGAAGGCCGAGCCGACCGCCTAAGGTTGGCCGCAAGGCAGCAACAGCAAACGGGAGCCGCGGCTCCCGTTTTTTCATGTGCCGCGCGCTTGCTTAGGCCTGCGGCGGGGGCGGCTAGTTTGCGGGGCTTTCCTCGTCGGGCGGTAGTGCCGGCTGCTGCTGGCAGCCGATCACCACCAGCGAGGCGTCGTCCAGGTGCGGCTGCCGCTGCAGGTGCTGCTGCAACGCGGCGGCGATCCGCGTCGCGGTGTCGTGCCCCTGTGCCGCACGGGCGGCCTGCAGCACGCCGTCCTCGCCAAACTGCTGCTGCGCCGCGTTGCGCGCCTCGGTGACGCCGTCGGAGCAGACGATGATCTCGCCGTCATGCTGCCAGTGGTACTGCTCTTGCTGCTGCTCGAACGCCTCCGGTGGCAGCGTGCCCAGCGGCGGATGGGCGGAGCGGAAGGTCTTTTCCAGTTCGCCGTGCCGGTTGAGGAAGCTGCAGCAGGGAATGCCGCCGTTCCACACCGTGATGCGCCGGCTGCGGTAATCGATGGCGAGCAGCGCGGCGGCGACGAAGTGGCTGGTGGGCAGGGTCTGGTACAGCTTGCGGTTGATCGACTCGGCGATCTGGCCGATGCCGAAGCCACTCCGGGTCATCGCGTGAAAACTGTCGATCGCCGGCAGGCAGCAGATGGCCGCCACCAGACCGTGGCCGGTGCTGTCGGCCAGCATCACGTGGTCGGCGCCGGATGGCGAGCGCGCGATGCAGATCACGTCGCCGCTGAGGTGTACCGCCGACTTCAGCCAGCTGTGAATATTGTGCTGCTGCGCATTGGCGGCGGTGTTGAAGCTTTCCAGCACGTGCTGCGCCAGGCTGTGTTCCTGCTGGGTGGTGGCGTAGTACTGCTCCAGCTGGCGGTTGCTGTCGCCCAGGCGCGCCTGCATGTCGATGATGCGCAGCAGGCTGCTGATCTTGGCCGACAGCAGCGGCAGGTTGACCGGCTTGGTCAGGTAGTCGTCGCCGCCGGCCTCCAGCCCGTGCAGGTAGTCGGCTTCTTCGTTCATCGCCGACAGGAACACGATCGGGATCCAGTGCCCGGCCAGTTGCTGGCGGATGTGGCGGGTGGCGCTGAAACCATCCATCACCGGCATCAGGATGTCCATCAGGATCATGTCCGGCATGCTGGTGGCGCAATATTCGACCGCCTCCTGCCCGTTGCTGGCAGTCACCGGCAGGTGTCCCAGCTGGCGGATGAAGCGGGCCAGCATGGTGCGATGCAGGCTGACATCGTCTACCGCCAGTATGGTCAGCTGTTTGCTCATGGTCATCCCGCAGCGGGTGGTTGAAAGGGAGCGGGGCGCCAACGGCCGCCCCTGTCGTATTTTAATCCAGATTGCGGCCAACGTTATCTGCTTTGCATGGCCGGCCACCCCATGGCGCGTGGCGGCCGGGGATGGGGGGACACTGCGGCGTGGTGATTGCCCGTCTTAATGGTGGTAATTTGGATATTCAATTGGCAGCTGGCGCCACCGCTGATTTATAAACGTGCCAGTTTGCGGAATCACCGTCCGCAGGATTCACACATAACCGAACTCCAAGGAGAATCACATGGCCGTACTTGTAGGCAAACAGGCACCGTTCTTTGCAGGCGAAAAAACCTTCTCCGCCGTTCTGGGCGATGGTCAGATTGTTGACAACTATTCCTTCCAGCAGGCGACTGAAGGCAAATACGCCGTGGTGTTCTTCTACCCGCTGGACTTCACCTTCGTGTGCCCGTCCGAGCTGATCGCGTTTGATCACCGCCTGGCCGAGTTCAAGTCCCGCAACGTGGAAGTGATCGGCGTGTCCATCGACAGCCAGTTCTCCCACGCCGCATGGCGCAACACCCCGGTGGAAAAAGGCGGTATCGGCCAGGTGGGCTACACCCTGGTGGCCGACATCCAGCACGAGCTGTGCAAGGCCTTCGACGTGGAAGCCGACGGTGGCGTGGCCTTCCGTGGCTCCTTCCTGATCGACAAGTCCGGCGTGGTACAGCACCAGGTGGTCAACAACCTGCCGCTGGGCCGCGACGTGGACGAGATGCTGCGCATGGTTGACGCGCTGCAGTTCACCGAAGAACACGGTGAAGTGTGCCCGGCCGGCTGGAACAAGGGCAAGAAAGGCATGAAGCCATCCGCCGAAGGCGTGGCTTCCTACCTGGCCGAGAACGCCGCCGCGCTATAATCAGCATCTGCCCGCGCCAGCCCTAAGGTTGGCCGCAGTCACCACCCTGCATCCGCGATGCAGGGTTTTTTTATGGCGCCGGCGCCAGCATCTGGCGCAGCGCACCGGCCTGCAGCAGCACGGTCAGTAGCGCCACCCCGGCGCACAGCCACCACAGCAGCGCGCCGCCGAACTGGCCGTAGGCCCAGGTGCCGATCGCCGGCGCATACAGCGTGCGCCCGCTCCACGCCGCGGCGTAGACGCCGAGGTAGCGGCCGCGTTGACGCCCCTCCGAGCGCTGCATCACGATCACCGACCAGGTCGGCGACAGCAGCAGCTCGCCGACGGTCAGCACCAGCATCGCCATCAGCGCCCAGCCGGCGGCGACGCCGGCATTGAGCAGCAGAAAGCTCATGCCGATGCACAGCACGCCGAGGTGCGAGCAGCGCTGCAGCCCCCAGCGGCCAACACGGTGGGCAATGCTGACCTGCAGCGCGACCACCATCAGCCCGTTGAGGGTGAACAGGTAGCCGATCCACTCCGGACCCAGCCGGTAGTGTTCGCGCAGGAACATGCCCAGCGTGCCGTACATCTGGTCGAATACCGCCAGGATCAGCAGCTGTCCGGCGATGAAGCGCAAAAAGGCGCGGTCCTGCCACGGCGAGCCGTCCTGCTCCACCAGGTTGGCCGCAGACGCTTGCGCCCGGCCCGGCTGCGGCGGCTGGCGGCGATAGGCGGCCACCAGCCACAGGCAGGCCAGCAGGCTGGCACAGCCCTGCGCCACGAACACCCACTGGTAGCCGTACACCGCCAGCAGGCCGCCGGTGATGCCGGCCAGCGAGGTGCCGAGGTTGAACGCCACCCGGTACAGCCCTTGTGCGGTGGCGCGCTGCGCCGGCGCGCACGGCTCCAGCACCAGCCGCATATTGCCGGGGCGGAAGCCGCCATCGGCGATACCGGTCAGCAGTAGCAGCGGCACGAAGCCCCACACCGGCAGCGGCAGCGCCAGCGACATGGTCAGCAGCCCGCTGGCCAGCAGCAGCGCCGCACACAGCTTGCGGGTATCGAGGCGGTCGCTGAGGGCGCCGCCGCCATAGGCGCCCAGCACGCAGCCCAGACCGTAGCAGCCCATCAGCAGGCCGATGCTGCCGTAGGGCAGTCGGTAGCGCTCCAGAAAATAGAGCGGCAGGAACAGCTTGGCGATGCCGCCCATGGTGTTGATCATGGTGGCGACGATCTGGATGTAGACGCCGGCGGGCAGGCCGCGGAACGGGGTGACCAGGCGCTGGGCGAGCGCGGCGGCAAGAGCGGGCATGGGGAATCCTTGTGGGAAGGCGGCAGCGGGCGGACAGCCGGATGGGCCGCCGCAGTCACAAGGTTAACCTTTATGTCATGAAGTGTGGCAAAAGCCTGAGAAACGTTGCGTTCACCACAAAAAACAGTGATTCCTGCTATTTTCTGGCGATTAGCGGCGTCAGCGCCGGCAGCACGTTGCGCACCATGCGCGGCTGCGCCTGCGCGACCGGATGGATGCCATCGCCCTGGAACAGCGCCAGATCCTGCTCGAAACCGGCCACCAGCAGCGGCACCAGCGGCACTTTGTGCTGGCGTGCCACTTTGTCATACACCTGCCGGAACTTGGCGCCGTAATCGGGGCCATAATTGGGGGGCAGTGCCATGCCGACCAGCAGCACCCGCGCGCCGGCACGCTGGGCCAGGCGGACCATGGCGGACAGGTTGTCCTGCATCGCCGGCAGCGGCAGGCCGCGCAGGCCGTCGTTGCCGCCCAGCTCCAGAATCAGCACCTCCGGGCGCTGTTGCCGCAGCACCGCCGGCAGCCGCGCCAGGCCGCCAGCGGTGGTCTCGCCGGACAGGCTGCTGTTGATGACCTGATGCGTGCTGCCCAGTTGTTGTTGCAACAGCCTGACCCAGCCCTGTTCCGGGCGCAGGCCATAGGCGGCGGACAGGCTGTCGCCGAACACCACGATACGCGCGGCGTGTGCCATGTGCGGCGCCAGCAGCAAGACAACCAGCAGAAAGCAGCGATAAAGCATGAATCCCTCTCCAGAAAATAACGTGATCCTGCGCGCCGAAGCGCTGGCGCGCCAGGTCGACTACCACGGCCAGACGCTGACCATCTTGCACCAAGCCAGCTTCAGTGTCGCCGCCGGCGAGAGCGTCGCCATCGTCGGCGCCTCCGGCAGCGGCAAATCCACGCTGCTTGCCATTCTGGCAGGGCTGGACCCGGCAAGTTCCGGCGAGGTGTGGCTGGCCGGCCAGGCGCTGTCGGCGCTGGACGAGGACCAGCGCGCGCTGCTGCGCCGCGACAAGGTCGGCTTCGTGTTCCAGAACTTCCAGTTGATGCCGCAATTCACCGCGCTGGAAAACGTGATGCTGCCGCTGGAGCTGGCCGGGCGCAGCGATGCCCGCGCCGCTGCCAGCGCCATGCTGCAGCGTGTCGGCCTCGGCCACCGTCTCGATCACTACCCGCGCCACCTGTCCGGCGGCGAGCAGCAGCGGGTGGCGCTGGCGCGCGCCTTCGTGGTGCGGCCAACCTTGCTGTTTGCCGACGAGCCGACCGGCAACCTCGATCCGGCCACCGGGCGGCAGGTGATCGAGCTGCTGTTCCAGCTCAACGCCGAGGCCGGCACCGCGCTGGTGCTGGTCACCCACGACACCGCGCTGGCGTCGCGCTGTGCCGCGGTCTACCGCCTCAACGACGGCCGCCTGCAGCGGGAGGCGACATGAGCCGGCTGTCGCTGCAGATGGGCTGGCGCCTGTTGCGGCGCGAGCTGCGTGCCGGCGAGCTGACGGTGCTGCTGCTGGCGCTGCTGGTGGCGGTGACGGCGATGAGCAGCGTCGCCTTCTTTTCCGACCGCATCGAGCAGGCGCTGACGCGGCAGGCCAGCCAGCTGCTGGCCGCCGACCTGGTGTCCAACGGCAACCGGCCGCCGCCGGACGCGTGGCGGCAGCAGGCGGCGCAGCGCGGCCTGCAGCAGGCGGAGGCGGCCACCTTCCCGTCGATGGTGTTCGCTCGCGAGCAGGCGGTGCTGGCGACGCTGAAGGCGGTCACCGCCGGCTATCCGCTGCGCGGCGAGGTGCAGCTGCGCACGCAACAGGGTTTGCAAGAAGGGCGGCTGGCGCCGGCGCCGGGCGAGCTGTGGGCCGATTCGCGGCTGCTGCAGAAGCTGGGCCTGCGTCTGGGTGACAGCGTGCGCCTCGGCAACGTCAGCCTGCGCCTGAGCGCGGAAGTGCTGCGCGAGCCGGACGGGGCGATGGACCTGTACAACTTCATCCCGCGCGTGCTGTTCAACCACGCCGATCTGGCCGCCACCGGCCTGGTCCAGGACGGCAGTCGCGTGCGCTACCGGCTGATGGTGGCCGGCGATGCCGCCAGCGTGGCCGGCTACCGCCAGTGGCTGGCGCCGCAGCTGGACCGCCGCACGCGGCTGGAGGATGTCGAGGAGGCGCGGCCGGAGGTGAAATCGGCGCTGGAGCGGGCACGGCGCTTCCTCGGCCTGACCGCGCTGCTGTCGGTGCTGCTGTCGGCGGCGGCGGTGGCGCTGGCGGTGCGCCGCTACCTGGCGCGGCACTGGCAGAGCGTGGCGGTGATGCGCGCGCTGGGGCAGACCGGTAGCGAGGTAGCGCTGGTGTGGGGCAGCCTGTTCCTGTGGCTGGCGCTGGTGGCCGGCGTGCTCGGCACCGTCGCCGGCTATGGCGTGCAGGCCGGCTTGCTGCTGCTGGCGCAGCAGTGGCTGGGCGCGGGGTTGCCGGCGCCGGCGCTCACCGCCTGGCTGAGCGGGCCGCTGTCGGCGCTGATCCTGCTCGCCGGTTTTGCGCTGCCGCCGCTGTTGGCGCTGCGCCGTATTCCGGCGGTGGCGGTGTTGCGTGCCGACATGCCGACCTCCAGCCGTTCGCTGCTGGCGCCGCTGCTGGCCATTGTCGCGCTGCTCGGGCTGGCGGCGTGGCAGGTCGGCGACAGCACGCTGGCGCTGTGGCTGCTGGGCGGGCTGGTCGGCTTCCTGCTGGCGGTCGGTCTGCTGGCCTGGGGCGTGGTGCGCCTGCTGCGCCGCGTGCCGCTGTCCGGTGCCGTCGGCTGGCGCCACGGTGCGGCCAACCTGGCGCGGCGGCCGTGGCTGGCGGTGATCCAGATCGCGGCGCTGTCGGTGAGCCTGATGGCGCTGCTGACGCTGACCGTGGTGCGCGACGACCTGATCGGCGCCTGGCAGAAGTCGCTGCCGGCCGATGCGCCGGATTCGTTCCTGATCAATCTGCAGGCGCCGCAGCAGGCGACGCTGGACGCGCTGTTCGCCAAGGTTGGCCGCAGCGCGCCGCAGGCGGCGCCGATGACGCGGGCGCGGCTCTTGATGATCAACGAGCGCGCGGTGAAGGGCAGCGACTACGAGGACGAGCGCGCGCAGCGGTTGGCCGAGCGCGAGTTCAACCTGTCGTGGCGCGCCGCGCCGCCGCCGGGCAACGGCTTTGCCGCCGGCAAGTGGTGGCCGGCGGACAGCACGCAGCCGGCATTCTCGGTGGAACAGGGGCTGGCCGAGACGCTGGGCATCCGCATGGGCGACGTGCTGGTGTTCGACATCGCCGGCACCCGCTGGCAGGCGCCGGTGACCAGCCTGCGCAAGGTGGCGTGGGACAGCTTCCAGCCCAATTTCTTCGTGATCGCGCCACAGGGCTGGATGGGGGGCGAGAGCGCCAGCTACATCACCAGCTACCGCGCGCCGGACAAGGACTTCAACAACCGGCTGGTGGCGGCGCTGCCCAATGTCACCGTGATCGATATCAGCGTCATCGTGCGCGAGGTGAAGGCGGTGATCGGGCGGCTGGCGCTGGCGGTGGAAACCATGTTCAGCCTGGCGCTGGCCGCCGGCGTGCTGGTGCTGTGGGCGGCGCTGGCCGCCACCCGCGACGAGCGGCAGTTCGATGTCGCGCTGTTGCGCGCGCTGGGGGCCTCGCGGCAGCAGGTGCGCGCGGTGATCCTCGCCGAGCTGGCGTGGCTGGGCGGCCTGACCGGGCTCATGGCCGGCATCGGCGCGATGGCGATCGGCAGCCTGGTGGCGGTGCAGCTGTTCAACCTGCCGCTGGCGCCGAACCTGTGGCTGCCGCTGCTGGGCGCGCTGTGCGGTGGCGCGGTGGTCGGCCTTGCCGGCTGGCCGCTGCTGCGTAAAATCACGCGCACCCCACCCACCGACATACTGCGCAACAGCTGAGACAGGAGCGAACGACATGGATGCAATGGTATTGGCGTCACTCGCCAAGTGGCCGAACGTGCCGGCGGTGTTCGGCTGGCTGCGGCTGGATGCGCGCGGCCAGTGGTGGCTGCGCGAGGAGCGGCTGAACCAGGCCGCGATCGTGGATTTCTTCCGCCGCAACTATGCGCGCGACGGCGACGGCCGCTACTACGTGCAGAACGGCCCGCAAAAGGTCTACGTCGCGCTGGATGCCGCGCCCTATGTGGTGCGGCGCGGTGAGGCCGGCTGGCACTGGCTGCCGGACATCGACCCCGGCACGCCGCGGCTGGCGCTGCTGGACGAAGGCGGGCGGCTGTTTGTCGAGGCCGGCGGCGAGCTGGCGGTGGTGGACGACCGCGAGCTGCTGGCGCTGAGCGAGGTGATGTTGCGCAGCGCCGACGGCCTGCCGCCGACGGCGGCGGACTGGACGGCGTGGCAGCAGGGCACGCTGGCGCTGCAGTTGTGCCTGGCCGAAGGCAGCCTGCCGCTGCGGCCGCTGGCCGCCGCCGACGTGTCGCAGCGCTACGGTGTGGTGCTGTCGCCGCAGCCCTGAACGGCGTGCCGCTTTGGCGCGGAAGGCGGCCGGCGTGCGTGGTATCATCGCGCGTCCGGCGCCAGCGCGCCTTTTCACCCGGCGCAAGCGCCTCTTTTTAGCTAAGTTGATGAAGTCCGTATGCACCGATTGATAGGCCGTATCCTTGCCGCGTTCGCGCTGCTGTTTGCCCTGTGGCTGGCCTGGGTGGTTGCCGTGCCGGTGACCCCGCCCGGCTCGCCCTACACCGTCAGCGTCGCCCCCAACCGCACCATGGGCCAGCTGGCACGCACGCTGGAAGAGGATGGCGCCATCCGCAACCGCTGGGTGATGGTGGCGATCTCGCGCATGATGGGCAGCGACCGCAAGCTGAAGGCCGGGCTGTACCAGTTCTCCGGCGCCACCGCGCTGTGGCAGTACCTGTCGCGCTTCAACGACGGCCACCCGGACCAGGCCAGCGTTACCATCATCGAGGGCTGGACCTTCCGCCAGTTCCGCGCGGCGCTGCGTGAAGAGGAAGACCTGCGCCAGGACAGCGCCGGCTGGAGCGAGCAGCGCCTGCTGGCCGAGCTGGGCATGAGCGAGGGCAGTGTCGAAGGCCTGTTCTTCCCCAGCACCTACTACTATCTGCCCGGCAGCAGCGATGTGGAACTGCTGCGCCGCGCCAACCAGACGCTGATGCAGCAGCTGCAGACGGTGTGGGAATCGCGCGCCGCCGACCTGCCGTACCAGACGCCGTACCAGCTGCTGATCATGGCCAGCCTGATCGAGAAGGAAACCGCGCGCGAGGAAGACCGCAGCATGGTGGCCAGCGTGTTCGTCAACCGCCTGCGCATCGGCATGCGGCTGCAGACCGATCCGGCGGTGATCTACGGCATGGGCGAGCGCTACCGCGGCCGCATCGGCAAGGACGCGCTGCGCCGCGACACGCCGTACAACACCTATACCCGCGCCGGGCTGACGCCGACGCCGATCGCGCTGGTCAGCCGCGCGGCACTGGACGCCGCCGCGCACCCGGCGCCCAGCCGCGCGCTGTACTTCGTGTCGCGCGGTGACGGCACCACCCAATTCTCCGAAACACTGGACGAGCACAACGCCGCCGTCCGCCAATACATCCTGAAGAAAGGTTGATGATGTCCAGAGCGCGCTTCATTACGCTGGAGGGACTCGACGGTGCCGGCAAGACCACGCATTTGACCTTCATCCGCAACTGGCTGGCTGCGGCCAACGTTGACACCGTGTTCACCCGCGAGCCGGGCGGCACGCCGCTTGGCGAGAAGCTGCGCGAACTGCTGCTCGACGTCGACACCGAAGCCACGCTGGATACCGAGACGCTGCTGATGTTCGCCAGCCGCCAGGAGCTGCTGTCGTCGGTGATCCGCCCGGCGCTGGCCATGGGGCGCTGGGTCGTCAGCGACCGCTTTACCGACGCCACCTTCGCCTACCAGGGCGGTGGCCGCGGCGTGCCGGCCAAGCGCATCGCGCAGCTGGAGGAGTGGGTGCAGCAGGGGCTGCAGCCGGACCTGACCATCCTGCTCGACGTGCCGCTGCAGGTCTCGCAGCAGCGGCTGAGCCAGACGCGGCTGCCGGACCGTTTCGAGCGCGAGCGCGAGGACTTCCACCAGCGTGTGCGCGACAGCTACCTCGCCCGCGCCGCCGCCTATCCGCAGCGTTTCTTCGTGGTCGACGCCACCGGCGACATCGCCGACATCCAGCAGCAGCTGGCCGGCCGTCTCGCCATGCTGAAAGCGCAAGCCTGATGCGTTACCCGTGGCAAGCCAGCGACTGGCAAAGGTTGGCCGCCAACTTCGAGCGTCTGCCCAATGCCTGGCTGCTCAGCGGCCCGGCCGGCATCGGCAAGCGCGAATTCGCGCAGGAAGTGGCGCGCTCGCTGCTGTGCGAGGCGCCGCAGGCCGATCACCACGCCTGCGGCCAGTGCCAGGCCTGCCACTGGTTTGCCGCCGGCAACCATCCCGACCTGCGCGTGCTGACACCGCACGGCGATGACGAGGAGGCGGAAGACGGCAAGGAAGCCAAGGCGCCGAAACGCAAGCTGCCGGTGATCAAGATCGACGGCGTGCGCAACGTGATCGAATTCGCCCATCTCAGCGCCCACCGTGGCGGACGACGGGTGGTGATCGTGGAACCGGCGGAAGCGCTGAACCCGGCCGCCGCCAACGCACTGCTGAAAGTGCTGGAAGAACCGCCGGCCGAGGTGGTGTTCCTGCTGGTGTCCGATGCGCCGCAGCGGCTGCTGCCGACCATCAAGAGTCGCTGTCGCCAGTTTCCGCTCAGCCTGCCGTCGGCGGCTGAGGCGCTGGCGTGGGTGAACGAACAGGGCGTCGAGGACGCCGAGGCCGAGCTGGCGTTTCACGGCGGCATGCCGCTGTTCGAGCACGACGCGGCGGAGGCGGCGCTGCGCAAGCAGTTCGTGTCCGGGCTGACCGAGTGCAGCATGGGCAGCGTGCTGAGCCTCGCCGACGCCATCGACAAACAGAAGGTGGCGCTGGAACTGCCGCTGCGCTGGCTGGGCAAATGGCTGCACGACCTGGCCGCGTTGCGGCTGGGCGGCGCGGTGCGCTACTTCCCGGCACAGCAGGCGGCGATGCAGCGCCTGCTGCCACGGCTGAATATCCATGCTTTAATGGATTGCCAGCGCGAACTGACCGCACTGGCGCCGTATGGCCAGCACACCCTGGTGACAAGGCTGCAACTGGAAGCCCTGTTGATGAACTACCTGAAAGCCTTTGCTGGCAAGCCCACATGACACAGGATCAGCATGGATAACGCAGTCGAGATCAAGCCCGACGCCAGCCGCCCCGGCGTGCTGTCGCTGTCGATCAAGGAGCGCAGCGCGCTGTACGCGGCCTACATGCCCTTCCTGCGCAACGGCGGCATCTTCGTGCCGACCAACCGCGACTACAATCTCGGCGACGAGGTGTTTCTGCTGCTGACGCTGCTGGACGACACCCAGAAGCTGGCAATCCCCGGCAAGGTGGCGTGGCTCACCCCCGCCGGTGCCAACAACAACCGCAACCAGGGCATCGGCATCGAATTCGCCGCCGACGAAACCTGCAAGCAGGCGCGGCTGAAGATCGAGAGCCTGCTCGGCGGCGCGCTGAACTCGACGCGGCCAACCCATACCATGTAGTTTTTTCTCACGATTTATGCTTTTGGTTTAAATTGTTTTGTTTTTCTCCTTTTTGAAATAGTATTCATTTTGGTTTTTTCTGTGGCAAGACAATGGCAACAGAAAAGCAGGCTGAATATTGATAATGCGTAATGATCCGGTGCGCAGCGCCGGAAAGGGGAAAAAATGAAACGCTTCATTGGCGCGCTGGTGCTGTTGGCATTGATGGGCGGCGCGCAGGCAACGGAAGTCCGTGTCGACTTCGGCTTTTTTGACTCGGCCAAGGAGCAAGGGGACAAGTTCGTGCAAGCCCTGCCGAAAGGTACCGAGCTGAGTCGCTTGACACTGGGCAGCAAGCCGCTTGAGTTGGGCAGCTCCTGGCAGGTGCTGCATAGCGGTTATTATCTGGATACGGTTGACGAAGTCGGCTCACCGATTTCCGGGCGGGGTGTAGCGACCGCTTATCTTTATCTCGGCAAATTCAATGCCGAGCGACTGAATGAATTCATGCGGCTGGATGTCAGCCTTTACCGCCGTGTCCGTACCGAGTATCTGACCAATATTCTCCCGGTGTGCCAGAAAAGCGAAGACTATGTCTATCAGGACATTCTCGAAGCCAGAAATCAGCGCATGTCTTGTCTCGCGGTACGGGTAGGCAGCCCGGCACTGGAGACGAAGCGTTCCGATATCTACAGTGCTGTCGAAAATGCCTATGGCGATATGCTGTTCCAGGCGGATAGCCAGGGCAGCACAAAACTGTACATTACCGAACTGTATGAAACGAGGAGCAGTAACCTGTTCCGCTTGTATCGGGTCATGCCGGCGGAAGGCAGGGCGCTGCCGCAACTGAGCGATGAGCTGGTCAGGATGCGTAGCAGTCTCCAGAGCACCTTTTTCTGAACAGCAGTAATGGGGGGCTGTTCGTTGTGAGCAGGCAAGTTCACAAGTAGTGGGCAATCTTCTACAATTTCTGCTGTCAATCTGTTGCGGCCAACGTTGGCCGCAATTTTTTTTGAAAGCCCATCATGCTGGTCGATTCGCACTGCCATATCAATTTCCCCGACCTTGCCGCGCGCATGCCGGAAGTGCTGGCCAATATGGCCGCCAACGGTGTCGGCCACGCGCTGGTGATCGGTGTCAGCCGGCCGAAGTATCCGGAGGTGCTCGCACTGGCCGAGGCGCATGCCAACCTGTTCGCCACCGTCGGCATCCACCCGGATGACCCGGAGGCGGAGGAGTTCAGCGAGGACGAGCTGGTGGCGCACGCGGCGCACCCGAAGGTGGTCGGCATCGGCGAGACCGGCCTCGACTACCACTGGTGCCAGGGCGATCTGGCGTGGCAGCACGAGCGCTTCGCGGTGCACATCCGCGCCGCGCGCCGCACCGGCCTGCCGCTGGTTATCCATACCCGCGCTTCCGCCGCCGATACCGTGCGCATGATGCGTGAGCACGGCGCCGATCAGGCCGGTGGCGTGATGCACTGTTTCACCGAAGACTGGGATACCGCCCGCGCCGCGCTGGATTTGGGCTTCTACATCTCGCTGTCTGGCATCGTCACTTTCAAGAACGCGGCGGTGGTAAAGGAAGTGGCGCAGAAGGTGCCGCTGGAGAGCCTGCTGGTGGAAACCGACTCGCCGTATCTGGCGCCGGTGCCGTTCCGCGGCAAGACCAACGAGCCGGCCTTCGTCAAGCACGTGGCGGCGCATATCGCCGAGCTGCGCGGCCTGTCGTTCGAGACGGTGGCGGCAGCCACCACCGACAATTTCTTCCGCCTGTTCGCCAAGGCGCAGCGCGTCGCGGGACAGGGTTGAGGCGATGACGATGAGCAAGCTGCAGTGGACAGTCCTCGGTTGCGGCTCCAGCAGCGGCACGCCGGCCATCGGTTGCGGCTGCCCTAGCTGCAGCTCGACGGATACGCGCAACCGGCGCACCCGTTGCTCCGCCTATGTGCGCATCGGTGACGCCGGCGTGCTGATCGACACCGGGCCCGACCTGCGCCAGCAGGCGCTGCGCGAGGGCATCAGCCGCGTCGACGCGGTGCTGTACACCCACCCGCATGCCGATCACCTCAACGGCATCGACGACCTGCGCGCCTTTTGCTACGTGAAAAAGGGGCCGATCACGCTGTACGGCAATGCCTTCACCCTCGACAACATCCGCCGCCGCTTCGATTACGCGCTGGCGCCGCCGTCGCCGGTGTGGGACAAGCCGGTGCTGCATACCGAGCTGGTGACTGCGCCGTTGACCATCAGCGGCGTGACGGTGACGCCGATTCCGCTGCAGCACGGCCCCTGGCCATGCCTGGGCTGGCGCATCGGCGATGTGGCGTGGCTGACCGACCTGTCCGACATTCCCGAATCCAGTCTGCCGCTGCTGCAGGGGCTGGACACGCTATTCCTCGACTGCCTGCGGCCGGAGCCGTACCCTTCGCACCTGCATCTGGCGGCGTCGCTGGAGTGGGCGCAAAGGTTGGCCGCAAGGCAGACCTTCCTGATCCACATGACGCACCAGCTGGAATACCACGTGCTGTCGGCACAGTGTCCGCCGGGGGTGGCGGTGGCGTACGATGGCCTGCAACTGACTTTCTAAGAGCTGACAAACAATGAGCATGCTGATTCTGGGGCTGGTCGCGCTGATCGGTCTGGTATTTTCCGTGGCCGTGGTGGTGTTCTACCTCGGCTGCCTGGGCGCGACGATGGCGGCCTTCAACCACGGGCGCATCGTGTGGGGCTCGCTGACCTTCTTCATTCCGCCGCTGTCCTTCCTGTTTGCACTGCGACACCGTGCCGAGGCGGACTGGTCGTTCGGCTTCATCTGGAAGGGCGGGCTGGTGGTGCTGCTGATCGTCGGCGGCGTCTGGCTCGGCATGCAGCTGCTGCCGGAGCACGCGGCGCAGGGCGCCAGCGCCATGGGCAAGCTGCTGCCACTACCGGCCGGTCCTGTAGCGCAGTAAGTCCTCGCCGCTGGCCGGCCGGCGCTCAGCCACTCGCTGGCTGCTGCACCTGCCATGCCGCCAGTTCCTCGGCGATGAAGTAGTTCACCAGCTCGCGGTACAGCCGTTCGATGACGTCGGCGGACAGCTGCTGTTGCTCGGCCCACACGCGGCGTTGCGCCAGCATGCTATCGAAGCGTGCCTTGGCGCGCACGGTGTCGGCGCTGTGCTTGAACGCGGTGGCGGCCTTGACGTAGCGGAAGCGCTCGCCCAGCAGCGCGATCACCTGCTGGTCGATACGGTCGATCTCGCCGCGGATTTCCGCCATGTCGCGGCACTGCGCCGGCAAACGTGGCGCGCTCATGCGGCGTTACCGTCCGGCAGCGCTGCCAGCAGTGCCGCGCGCTCGCGTTGGCTGAAGTGGCCGATCATCTCGCGGTAGATCTTCGCGGTCAGCGCGGCATCGGCACCCAGCTCGCCGGCAAGGCGGGTGACGCGGCGCATCACCTGGTCGCGGCGCTTGCCGTCTTCCGCACCGTCGCCGGGCTGTTTGAAATCGGCCGCCTGCTGCACGTACAGGCCGCGCTCGGCGATCAGGCTGACGATGGCGCGATCCAGGGTGTCGATCTGGTCGCGGACTTCCTGCAAGTTACGGCACTGGTAAACCCATTCCATGATGTCTCTCCCGCGCTGGTGATGGTCGGTCGCCTGCTGGTTGCCAGGTGCCGGTGAGGGTGTGCTGGTCGCGGCCAACGCTGGCAAGCTTGGCCGCAGGCTGCGTTCAGTAGTAGTTGAGGCCCATCGCTGCCTTCACTTCCGCCAGTGTCTGTGCCGCCACCGCGCGTGCCTTGTAGGTGCCTTCCTTCAGCAGTGCCATCACCTGCGCTGGGTCCTGCGCGTAGTGTTCGCGGCGGGCGCGGATCGGGGCCAGCAGCGCCTGCAGCCGCTCCTCCAGCTGTTTCTTGATCACGCTGTCGCCGAGGCCGCCGCGCTGGTAGTGCGCCTTGAGATCGGCCACCAGTGCGCTGTCCGGCTCGAAGGCGTCCAGATAGGCGAACACCACATTGCCCTCGACCTGGCCGGGATCATCGACGCGCAGATGATTGGCGTCGGTGTACATCATCTTCACCGCGTGGCTGATCTCGTCCGGGGTGGCCGACAGCGGCAGCGCATTGCCCAGCGATTTCGACATCTTGGCCTTGCCGTCGATGCCGGGCAGGCGCGCGCCGGCGGTTGGCACCACCGCCCGCGCCTCGACCAGTACCTCGCGGCCAACGCTGCTGTTGAAGCGGCGGGCAATCTCGTTGGTCTGCTCGATCATCGGGATCTGGTCGGCACCGACCGGCACGATGGTGGCCTTGAACGCGGTGATGTCGGCGGCCTGGGCGGCAGGGTAGGTGAGGAAGCCGGCCGGGATGTCTCGCTCGTAGCCGCGCAGCTTGATCTCGTCCTTGATGGTCGGGTTGCGTTCCAGCCGCGACACGGTGACCAGGTTGAGGTAGTAGGAGGCCAGCTCCATCAGCTCCGGCACCAGGCTCTGGATGAAGATGGTGCTCTTGGCCGGATCGATGCCGACGGCGAGGTAGTCCAGCGCCACCTGCAGCACGTTGTCGCGCACCTTCAGGTAGTTGCCCATGTTGTCGGTCAGCGCCTGGGCGTCGGCCAGCAGCAGGAATTGCTGGCAGCGCTCCTGCAGGATGACACGGTTGCGCAGCGAGCCGACGTAGTGGCCGAGGTGCAGCGGGCCGGTGGTGCGGTCACCGGTGAGGATGATGTCGTTACTGGATACGGTGCTGAGGATGTCCATGCTGATCTCCGTTATTTTGCGGGAGACCGACTTGGCGCAGGGGGGGATGGTGCAACAAAAAACCCGGGCGCCTTGTCGGCTGCTCCCGGGTTTGCTTTACGTACGCAACCGCGGTGCCGCCGTCAGAGGCGCCACCAGGAAAAAAAGAAAGCTGCGGTTGCGGGTTTGGTAGTCATGTTTTTTATCAGATCACGGCATTGCTGCGGGCGTCAAGCCGTTTTTAGAAGCGGCGGTTGAGGTGCGCCTTGTGCATGATGGTGGAGGCGATTTCCTCGATCGACTTGTGCGTGGTGCTGATGAACGGCACCGAATGATGGCGGAACATCGACTCGGCCTCGTTCACCTCGCGGCGGCAGTTGTCCATGCTGGCGTAGCGCGAATCGGGACGGCGTTCGGAGCGGATGTAGTGTAGTCGCGCCGGATCGATGGTCAGGCCGAACATCTTGCTGCGGTACGGCAGTAGCATTTTCGGCAATGTCGGGCTGTCGAGGTCTTCCGGGGTCAGCGGATAGTTGGCCGCCTTGATGCCGTACTGCAGTGCCAGATACAGGCAGGTCGGTGTCTTGCCGGAGCGTGACACGCCGATCAGGATCACGTCGGCCTCGGCCAGATCCTTCAGCTTCACGCCGTCGTCATGATTGAGCGAGAAGTTCACCGCCTCGATGCGGTGATCGTATTCCGCTTCGTTGCTCATGCCATGCGCCTTGCCCAGCTGTAGTGTCGCTTTTTCACCCAGCTCCCGTTCCAGCTCGCCAATGAAGGTCTCGAAGAAATCGATCACCAGCGCGTGGCTGATCTGCAGTGCGGCGCGGACATCGGCCTTGATGATGCTGGTAAAGACCAGCGGCTTGAGGTGGTCGGTGGCGCCGACCTCGTCAATCTGGCGTGTCAGCTCCTGCGCTTTCTCCACGGTATCGATAAACGGCACCGTTTCACGCTTGAACTCTTGGGCATCAAATTGCGTCAGCAGGGTGTTTCCGAGTGATTCGGCGGTGATCCCGGTGCGGTCGGAAACAAAAAAAACGGAACGGCGATGCGGCATGGTGATTTCCTGCAAATGTCCAGTGGCGGTCTACAGCGGCAAGTCTGCGGGCAGGCGGCGGCGGATGCAAGCCGCAAGCGCGGCACCTGGCGGCGGAGCGCTGTAGTTTGCCGACTACAGCGGCAGTCGGCAAAACTGCGACATTGTGGTGCAGGACGGAACACCAGAAAGCGGCATTGTGCCTTGAGTGAGGGCAAACCCCGTGTTGTGCAGTGCAGAAGTAGCTACGCAAACAGCGACTTGTTCGGCTAGAATGCGCTATCCCTATCGTCCAATCCACATACAGGAAGTGAAGTGATGGCAGAGAACTACGTCATCTGGTTCGAGAAGCTGCGCATGACCGACGTTGAAGAAGTAGGCGGCAAGAATGCCTCTCTCGGCGAAATGATCAGTCAGCTGGCAAACTCCGGCGTGCGAGTACCGGGAGGCTTTGCAACTACTGCAGACGCCTATCGTGACTTTTTGCAGCACAATGGCCTCGCCGACCGAATCAACCAAGCCCTTGGCAAACTCGATATCGATGATGTCACCGAACTGGCCCGCGTCGGCAAGGAAATTCGGCAATGGATTATCGACACCCCATTCCCGGCCAAGCTTGATGAAGACATCAAGACTGCCTGGGACAAAATGGTCGCCGATGCCGGTGGTGCCGATATTTCCGTCGCAGTCCGTTCCTCTGCAACCGCAGAAGACCTCCCCGATGCCTCGTTCGCAGGCCAGCAAGAAACCTTCCTGAACATTCGTGGCCTTGACAACGTCAAGGACGCCATGAAGCACGTTTTCGCTTCCCTCTATAACGACCGCGCCATCTCCTATCGCGTACACAAAGGCTTTGCCCACGATGTGGTGGCACTGTCGGCTGGTGTGCAGCGCATGGTGCGTTCCGATAGCGGCGCTGCCGGCGTGATGTTCACCATCGATACCGAATCCGGCTTCGAAGACGTGGTCTTCATCACCTCTTCCTACGGTTTGGGCGAGACAGTGGTGCAAGGCGCGGTGAACCCGGACGAGTTCTATGTCCACAAGCCGACCCTGCGTGCCGGCCGTCCGGCCGTGCTGCGCAAGAACATGGGTTCCAAGCTGATCAAGATGGAGTTCACCGACGCGTCGCAAGCCGGCCGCTCGGTGAAAACCGTCGACGTGGCAGCGGAACTGCAAAAACAGTTCTCGATCTCCGACGCGGAAGTGGAAGAACTGGCCCACTACGCGCTGATCATCGAAAAACACTACGGCCGCCCGATGGACATCGAGTGGGGCCGTGACGGTACCGACGGCAAGCTGTACATCCTGCAAGCGCGTCCGGAAACCGTGAAGTCGCAGGAAGACCGCAAGGACACCCTGCGCCGTTATCGCCTGAAGAACAAGTCCACCGTGCTGGTCGAAGGCCGCGCCATTGGCCAGAAGATCGGTCAGGGCACCGTGCGCATGATCAAGGACGCGTCCGAGATGGACCAGGTGAAGGCCGGCGACGTGCTGGTAACCGACATGACCGACCCGGACTGGGAACCGGTGATGAAGCGCGCTGCCGCGATCGTGACCAACCGTGGCGGCCGTACCTGCCACGCGGCCATCATTGCACGCGAGCTGGGCATCCCGGCAGTAGTGGGTTGCGGCGACGCTACCGACTTGCTGCGTGATGGCATGCAGGTAACCGTATCCTGCGCCGAAGGCGACACCGGCAACATCTATGATGGCCTGCTGGAAGTGGAAATCATCGAGCTCGAACTCGACAAGATGCCGAAGTCGCCGGTGAAGATCATGATGAACGTGGGCAACCCGGAACTGGCCTTCGACTTCGCGCAGCTGCCGAACGAAGGCGTGGGCCTGGCGCGCATGGAGTTCGTGATCAACCGTCAGATCGGTATCCACCCGAAAGCGCTGCTGGAGTTCGATACCCTGCCGGCCGACCTGAAAGCGACCATTACCGATCGCATCGCCGGTTACGCCAGCCCGGTAGACTTCTACGTGGATAAAATCGCCGAAGGCGTGTCCACGCTGGCTGCTGCCTTCTACCCGAAAAAGGTCATCGTACGCATGTCCGACTTCAAGTCGAACGAGTACGCCAACCTGATCGGCGGCCAACTGTACGAGCCGCACGAAGAAAACCCGATGCTGGGCTTCCGTGGCGCGGCGCGCTACGTGGCCGACAGCTTCCGCGACTGCTTCGAGCTGGAATGCCGCGCCATCAAGAAGGTGCGCGACGTGATGGGCCTCACCAACGTGGAAGTGATGATCCCGTTCGTGCGTACCCTGGCCGAAGCCGAGAAAGTGATCGAGATCCTGGCCGCCAACGGCCTGAAGCGTGGCGAAAACGGCCTGCGCCTGATCATGATGTGCGAACTGCCGACCAACGCGGTACTGGCCGAGAAGTTCCTGCAATTCTTCGACGGCTTCTCCATCGGCTCCAACGACATGACCCAGCTCACCCTGGGCGTGGATCGCGACTCCGGCGGCCCGATCGCCACCACCTTCGACGAGCGCAACGAGGCGGTGAAAGCCATGCTGCACATGGCGATCCAGGCTTGCCGCAAGCTCGACAAGTACGTGGGTATCTGCGGCCAGGGCCCGTCCGATCACCCGGACTTCGCCAAGTGGCTGGTGGAAGAGGGCATCGAGACCATCTCGCTGAACCCGGACACCGTGGTGGAAACCTGGCTGTACCTGGCCAAGGAACTCAACGCCTGAGCCTGACCGTCTGATCCTGTCAACGCCCGACTGGCGAGCGCATCGAGTGCACTCGCCGCCCAAGTCGGGCGTTTTTCTTTGTCAATTCATGTAGTTCGCAGGTAACACCCCCGATGGCAGAAGGGCGATGGTAAACTTTGCCCATAGCCCTTTTCCACCTACCTTGCGATACGAGGACAACGATGAGCCGTATCTCCCTTTCCCGCTTCCTGATCGAAGAACAGCGCCAGCACGGTGCACTGCCGCCGGACCTGCGTCTGCTGATCGAAACCGTGGCCCGCGCCTGCAAGGCCATCGCCCACTCCGTCAACAAGGGCGCGCTGGCTGGTGTGCTCGGCGAGGCCGGTACCGGCAACGTGCAGGGCGAAGCCCAGAAAAAACTGGACGTGATCGCCAACGACATCCTGCTGGAAGCCAACGAGTGGGGTGGCAACCTCGGTGCGATGGCCTCCGAAGAGATGGAGCTGCCGCACTCGATCCCGGATCACATGCCGCGTGGCCGTTACCTGCTGCTGTTCGACCCGCTGGATGGTTCTTCCAATATCGACGTCAACATCTCGGTCGGCACCATCTTCTCGGTGCTGGAAGCGCCGGAAGGTAACGAACAGCCAACCGAGCAGGACTTCCTGCAACCGGGTAGTCGCCAGGTGGCCGCCGGCTATGCACTGTACGGCCCGCAGAACATGCTGGTGCTGACCTTCGGCCAGGGTGTGTACGGTTTCACGCTGGATCGTGAGCTGGGTTCCTGGGTGCTGACCAATACGCGCATGCAGGTGCCGGAAACCACCAAGGAATTCGCCATCAACATGTCCAATCAGCGTCACTGGGAAGCACCGGTGCAACGCTACATCGGCGAATTGCTGGCCGGTAGCGAAGGCCCGTTGGCCAAGGACTACAATATGCGCTGGGTAGCCTCCATGGTGGCCGAGGTGCATCGCATCCTGGTGCGTGGCGGTGTGTTCATGTATCCGAAGGATGCCCGCGACCCGGGCAAGCCGGGCAAGCTGCGCCTGATGTACGAAGGCAACCCGATGGCCTTCATCATCGAGCAGGCCGGTGGCGTGGCGACCAACGGCCATCAGCGTATTCTGGATATCCAGCCTAACGGTCTGCACGAGCGGGTGGCGGTCTTCCTCGGCTCTAGGGAAGAAGTGGAGCGCGTCACCGCTTATCACGCGTAATTCACGCGCCGTATTTGAAGTGCTCAAGGTTGGCCGCAAGCGTTGCGGCCAACCTTTTTCATTTTTCCTGGCGGCGGGGTGGCTGTGGAATCAACGACTTGCCGATTTTGTGCGATAAAGTGCGTGGCGGGGTGTTGACGGAGGTGGCGGGG
>NZ_LFDT01000026.1:0-44434 GCF_001037925.1 Vogesella sp. EB
ATCACCGGCACCAATGACGGGCCGCTGGCGGTGGCCGACAGCGTCGCCGGCACCGAAAACCAGCTGCTCAACATCGATGTGCTGGCCAACGACACCGACGTCGACGACGGTCACGCGCTGAGTCTGGTCAGCGCCAGCGCACCGGCCGGCATGGGCACAGCCAGCGTGGTGGACGGCAAGGTGGTGTTCAACCCAGGTAGCGACTTCGACCATCTGGCCAAGGATGCGGTGGTGCACGTCACCCTCAGCTACACCATGACCGACCAGTTCGGTGCCGAGTCGAGCAGCACGGTGGACGTCACCGTCACCGGGACCAACGATCTGGCAAGCATCACGGGGACGGCCAGTGGTGGCGTGCAAGAGGCTACCGCTTCCTCTGCCGGCGTGCCGACGACCGGCGGTGTGCTGCTGCTCAGCGATGTCGATGACGGCGAAGCGGTGTTCCAGCAACCTGCCAGTCTGGACGGGGTGTATGGCAGCTTCTCGCTGGATACCGGCAGTGGGGTATGGAGCTATCAGCTGGACAACAACAGGGCGGTCACCCAGGCGCTGAATAGCGGCACCACGGTCTACGATACGTTGCTGGTGAAGTCGTACGATGGCACGGCACAGCAGACCATCACGGTCTCGATCCAGGGCGCCACCGATAACTCGGCACCGCAATTCCTCAGCAGCGGCGTGCTGGTCAGCATGTTTGAGCATTTGCTGAATGCGGCAACGAGTCCGACCGGTTTTGCTTCCGCCCTGCTGGGCAGTGTCCTGGCCAGTGATGCCGATGGCAACGCCCTGACCTACAGCCTGCTGTCGGATGCCTCCGGCGGGGCGTTCCAGATTTCGGCGGGCGGGGCGGTGTCGGTCAAGGATCTGTCGCTGCTCGATTTCGAGTCGGCGGCGCTGATTCCGGGGGGCGGTGGTGCCTGGGGCTATGCGCTGGAGGTGGCGGTCAGCGACGGGATTGCCGCACCGGTGACCACTACCCTGTATGTCGAGGTCAAGAATGTGACGACCGGGCTGACTGGCGGCAATCAGACTGACTATCTGGATGGTGGCAGTGGGGGCGAGACCCTGATCGGAGGCGGGCAGGCGGATGTGGTCTTCGGCGATGGCGGTGATGACTCGCTGACCGGCGATACAGGCACCGGTGCCGAGAAAGCCGACCAACTGTTTGGCGGTGCCGGCAACGACCAGCTGTTCGGCAATGGCGACAGCGACATGCTGCGCGGTGGCAGCGGCAACGATGGACTGACCGGCGGGACGGGCAGCGACACCTTCGTCTGGTTGCTGGCCGACATTTCCGGCGGACCTTACACCGACACCGTTAAGGATTGGGGGGCCGGCGGTACTGCGGACAAGCTGGACCTGCGCGACCTGCTGCAGGGCGAGCATGCCAATGCGCTGTCACTGGATGCGTATCTGGATTTCAGTTACGCCGGCGGCAATACCACCATCGCGGTGCACTCCGCCGGAGCCGGCACGGCGGTGACGCAGTCGATTGTGCTGGAGAGCATCCAGCTGGCCGGCATCGATGATCAGGCCATCATCAGCAATCTGCTGAGCAGCAACAAGCTGGTGGTCGATGTCTGAGTAAGGGGAGAGTTGTTGTCATGGTCCTCTGCGCGAGAGGGGGCTTTGCCGCCGGGCACTGACCGGCACGAGGGGAGAACAAGGTTGGCCGCAGTGTTGCGGCCAACCTTGTTCATTTTGTGTCCCGGCGAAACGCCGCGACCGGCGGGCTGGCCGGGTGGCGGCGGCGGTCAGCGCCACAAGCCGGCACGCGCGCCGCACGCAACAAAGCGGTTTGGATATGGCCGCGCTGGCGATATGCTATGCGTTTGGCCTGATGCCGGCGGTGAGCTGCCGCGGCGAGATGGCGCTTTCCTGGAAAAAAACAAGCATGGCTCTTCCCGTGACGCCCTCCGGCGTGGCGCATCCGCGCCTGATCTTGCTGGCCATCTGCCTGGTGGCGTTGATGAGTACCGCCGGGGTGGCGATGCCGTACCCGATTCTGGCGCCGATCTTCGTCGATGCCGCCGCCGACGGTTTCAACCACTTTGCCGGCCTGCCGCCCAAGCTGCTGCTGGGCATGGCGCTGGCCGCCAACCCGCTGGGCATCCTGATCGGCAGTACTTTCATCGGCGCGCTGTCCGATCGCCTCGGCCGGCGGCGCGTGCTGCTCAGCACGCTGTCGCTGACCCTGCTCGGCTACCTGCTGACGGCGTGGGCGCTGGATTTGCGCTGGTATCCGCTGTTCGTGTTCGCGCGTTTTCTGACCGGTCTGACCGAGGGCAATGTCGCGGTGGCGCGCGCCATCGTCGCCGACCTGCATCCGCAGCTGGATCGCACTCGCAGCTTCGCCATCCTCAACGCGGTGCTGTACATGGGCTGGCTGGTGGGGCCGATGATCGGCGGCTTCACCCTGCCGCTGGGCGAGCCGGTGCCGTTCCTGATCGGTGCGCTGACGCTGCTGCCGTGTCTGGCGATCCTGCTGTGGGTGCTGCCGGAAACCGGTCGCGCCGCCGGGCTGCAGGGGGTGTCGCTGTGGCAGACGGTGCGGCAGCAGCAGGCGTTCCGGCTGTTGCAGCAGGATGCGCTGCTGGCCGGGCTGTTCTGGATGCAGCTGCTGTTCGCGCTGGGGGTGAACGCCTTTTACGAGTTCTATCCGCTGTGGCTGGTGGAGTTTGCCGGCCTCGGCAGCAGCGGCATTGCCTGGGTCACCGCCGGGCTGTGCCTGATGATGTCGCTGGCCAGTACCGTGTCCGGCAAGCGTGGCCTGCACCATGATCCGCTGCGCCAGGCGCGCCAGTCGGCGGTGATCTTCGCGCTGGGGTTGTTGCTGCTGTCGCTGTTGCCGGACGGCCCCGGCGTGGTGCTGGTGGTGTTGCTGGGGCTGCCGCTGGCGATCTACAACGCGGTGCTGCCCAGCTGGTGCGCGGAGCGCTTCGAGCACCACGGCCAGGGCAGCGTGATGGGGCTGCTGTCGACCATCTTCTGCATCAGCAATGTGCTGATCGCGGTGATTGGCGGCCTGCTGACGCTGCTGGACACGCGGCTGACGCTGGCGCTGGGCTCGGTGATGTGCGTGCTGGCGGTGGTGCGCCTGAACCGGCTGATCCGCCAGGCGGCGCGCATGCCGCAGCTGGCCGGCGCCGGGGGGTGAGCGTGCGGATGTTTACGGCGCGCGCGCCTTGTCCGGCAAGTCGGCAATGTGGGGGTTGAGTTGCAGCAGCAGCGCCCGTGAACGCGGGCTGTCGGGCAGCGCGATATAGGTCAGGTTGCTGGCGAGGATGCCGGCCTCTTCCAGCTCGCCCTGATTGAGCGCGGCGATGCTTTCGCGGATGCCGATCAGGTAGTCCAGCCGTCCCAGCCGCAGCTTGTCGACATTCTGCGCGTCGCGCGCCGCCTCGTCGGCCAGCAGCCGCTTCTCGTCGAGGGCACGGCTGAAGGCGTCGCTGTAGAACCAGCCGGACAGCACGCCGACGCGCTTGCCGTACAGCGAGGCGATGCCGCTGTACGCTGCCATGGCGTGGCCCTTGCGCGCATACACCACCAGCTCCTCGCGGTAGATCGGTTTGGAGAACAGGTATTTGCGTTGCCGCTCCTCGTTGCGGTAGATGCCGGCCACGCCGTGGCTGCCCTGTTCCAGATAGGCCAGCGCCCGCTTCCACGGTATCGCCTCGATGCGCAGGGTCAGTCCGGCGCGCTCGCCCAGCTGGCGCAGCGTCTGCGCGTACAGCCCCTGCGCCACGCCTTGACCGTCGACATACATGAACGGCGGGTTGTGGGCGTCGATGGCAAAGCGCAGCACCTCGCGCGCCTGGCTCAGGCTGCACAGCAACAGCAATACGGCGGTGGCAAGACGGGAGGCGGACATCGCGGAATCCTTGGCTGATGGCGACGGGGGCGGCCGCGAAAGTGATCGCCGGCATCCTTTGATGATAAGAAGATAACGGCGATATCCCAAGCCGGCAATGCGCACCGCCCGCACCAACGGCATTGCGGCCAACCTTGAACCCAAGGTTGGCCGCAATGTCATGAAGCGGGAGCGGGGTGAAGCGCTTACAGCACCAGCTTGGCGCCGATCAGCGCCATCATCAGCGCCAGTGCCGGACGCAGCCAGCGCTCGGCGACGCGGCGGGTCAGGTGGCTGCCGAGCCAGATGCCGGGCAGCGAGCCGATCAGCAGCTGCGCCAGCAGGCCGTAGTCCATATTGCCCATGCTGGCGTGGCCCAGGCCGGCGACCAGGGTCAGCGGCACCGCGTGGGCGATCTCGGTGCCGACCAGGCGTGCGGTTGGCAGCAGCGGGTACAGCGCGAAAATCGCCAGCGTGCCCAGCGCGCCGGCACCGATGGAGCTGAGGGTGACGATCACGCCCAGCACCACGCCGGTAAACACGGTGGCCTTGGTCGGGATGTAGCCTTCCGGCCGTGCCGGCATGAAGCGGGCAATCTGGCGCAGGATCCACGGCTTGAACAGGATCGCCAGCGCGGTGAGGATCAGCGCAAAGCCGAGCATCACCTTGATCAGGCTGTTGGCGGCCTGGGTGTCCAGCTGCAGGTAGTGCAGCACGATCACGGTCAGCAGCGACGCCGGCACGCTGCCGATCGCCAGCAGCTTGGTGATGTGCCAGTCGATGTGCTTGTGCTTGTGGTGCACCCACACGCCGCCCATCTTGGTGATACAGGCGTACAGCAGGTCGGTGCCGACCGCGGTGGCCGGATTGATGCCGAACCACAGCAGGATCGGTGTCATCAGCGAGCCGCCGCCGACGCCGGTCAGGCCGACGATGAAGCCTACTGCCAAGCCTGCAATGATGTAACCCGGATCCATGCCGTCTGCTTTCTGCCAAATCGTGATCAGGCAGCCATGCTAACCGAAGGGTTTATAACCGCTTAGATGTTTTAAGAGATTAGTTATTCGGTAAATGAATAAGCTGTGCACGGCAGGCGGACGGCGGCTCACCGCCCGCTGCTGCACCACAGCAACAATGCGGTCAGCAGCAGCAGCGCGGCGAAACACTGCTTCAGCCGCGCCTCCGGCAAGCGGTGCGCCAGCGCCACGCCCCAGGAGATGGTCGACAGACCGCCAACGGCGAGGGCGATGCCGGTGGCCCACTGCACCTGGCCGGCGCCGGCATAGGTCAGCAGCGCCACCAGCGCGCTGGGCACCACCAGCGCCAGCGCCATGCCTTGCGCCACCGCCTGCGGCAGGCCGAAACCGCGCACCAGCAACGGCGCGGCGATGATGCCGGAGCCGACACTGAACAAGCCGCCGCAGGCACCGCCGAGCACGCCGACCGCCGGCAGGTAGCGTTGCGGCCAACCTTGCGCCGCCTGCGGCCGGGCGCGGCGGCCCTGGCGCCAGAAGTAGTACGCCAGCCACAGCAGGAAGGCGGCGAACACCTGCTGCAGCCGCTGCTGGTCAAGCGCCACCGCCAGCCGCGCCGCCGGATAGGTCGCCAGCATGGCACCGGCGCCCATCGCCAGCGCGGTGCGCAGCGGGAACGGATGGCGCTGGCGGTAACGCCAGAATGCCAGCAGTACATTGGGCACGATCATCACCAGCGCAGTGCCCTGCGCCAGCGCCTGTGGCTGGTGATAGGCCAGCACCAGCAGCGGGATGGCAATGATGCCGCCGCCGATGCCGAAAAGGCCGCCGACGGCGCCGAGCAGCGCGCCCAGCAGCAGGGTGGCAAACAGCAAAAGCAGGTCCATGGTTGGCTCCGTCACGCGATGACGCTAGTTTAGCGCTGCCATTCATGTTTATAATTCATATTGAATCAATACATTCTTTACCTGAAAGCAACAATGGACGCGATGGCCGATTTGACCCTGGTCGCCAGCATTGCCCGCTGCGGCAGCCTGACCGCGACCGCGCAGGAGCAGGGCGTCACCACCCCGGCGATCAGCCGCCGGCTGGCGGCGCTGGAGCAGCGGCTGGGCGTGGCGCTGTTTGCCCGCACCACGCGCACGCTGCTGCTGACGCCGGAGGGCGAGCGCTACCTGCAGGCGGCGCGGCGCATCCTGGACGACATCGGCGAGCTGGAGCGCTCGCTGCGCGGCAGCCACGCCGAGCCGCAGGGGCTGTTGCGCGTCAACGCCACCTTCGGCTTTGGCCGCCGCCACATCGCGCCGGCGATCGCGCTGTTCGCCGCCCGTCATCCGCAGCTGTCAGTGCAGCTGAGCCTGACCGAGCGCATGCCGGCGCCGGGGGAGGGCAGTTTCGATGTCAGTATCCGCTTCGGCCCGCCGCCGGATGCGCGGCTGTGCGCGCAGCGCATCGTGCACAACCGCCGCATCCTGTGTGCGGCGCCGGCCTATCTGCAGCAGGCCGCGCCGATCCGCCAGCCGCAGGACCTCAGCCGGCAGCAGTGCCTGTTCGTGCGCGAGAACGATGCCGTCTACGGTCAGTGGCAGCTGCAGTGCGACGGCCAGCAGCAACGGGTGCGGGTCAGCGGTCGGCTGAGCGCCAACGACGGCGAGAGCGTGGTCGGCTGGGGGCTGGCCGGCCACGGCGTGATGCTGCGCTCGGAGTGGGATGTCGGCGCGGCGCTGGGCGACGGCCGCCTGCAGCGGGTGCTGCCGCAGTGGCAGGGCACGCCGGCGGACATCTACGCGCTGTACCCGCCGGCGCTGACGCTGTCGGCGCGGGTGCGGCTGTTTGTCGATTTCCTGTGCCAGCATTTTGCGGAGGCGGCGACCGGCGCCGTTACGCGCGACAGCAAATAAATCGGCATTCGCCTGAACTTTTCAGCGCCGGGCGTGACCAAGCCGTAGCAAGCGTCGTCCTGACGTTTTCTCCTCTGATTGTTTCGCATTGACTTGACCGCGCCGCGCAAGCTGGCGCGGCTTTTTTTTGTTCAGTTTTCAGTGAAACCGAACTTTGGATGTTCGTTTTTGATTGCAGCAAGGTGACAAACCGAACGCTGATGGCGGCGCGGGGTCACGTCACGGTCATGTCATTGGCGTTGGCGGTGTGCGTGCGACAGTGATGGCGGCAGACGGGCTGCGAGCGGAACAAGTGTTTGATTTTGCTGGGGGAGGAAAACGGGCAAAAAAATTGCGCGGGGTTTTACGCCCGCGCCAAGTCTACAAAGGAGAAATAGAGGAGAAACTATCAAGAAGCAATTGCTGCATCCCAACGAGTACGGATTATCCGGATCGTGTTTACCGCTGTCAATGTATACAATCTGCAATAACGCAAAAAATATAACATTTTGTCGCGCTTTGAACACATCGCGTGTTGGAAAGTGAAAATCTAGCGCTTGCTTGCTGCGCTTGATGCGGCGCATCACGCCAAGCTGTGCCACAATATCGTCTTTGCCAGATTTGTCCGGTTGCCAGTGATGAGCGATATTTCCCTGCAGTTGCCTGATCCGCGTCAGTACCCCGAATCTTCCCCTTCCAATATGTTGATCCACTACACGCAATCGATCGTGAATGCGCGTAGCGAGGACGACCGTGCCATGTGGCGTGCCTCGCTGCGTGCCGCGCTGGTCGAGATGCTGGAACGCGAAGAACTGTTATCGCTGTCCGTTGCGCTGGCGATGGTGACCTCGCAGCAGATCTACCGCGAGCTGTGGGACGCGCTGCGCGATGCCGCCGAGCGTCCGGACAGCGGCCGCCACGCGGTGATCTTCGCCGTGCCGCTGGTGCTGGTGATCGGCAGCAAGGGCAAGGCCACGCTGCCGGAGCGCATTGCCGACGTCGATACCCTCAATGCCTTGTTCCGCCAGCACGGCCTGTTCGCCGACGGCGCCGAGGTGTTCCTGTCCGGCAAGCTGCTGCACCCGGACAATGTGGTCGGCATCCATTCCGCCCAGATCTACCGTTACACCCGCCAGCTGGTGGACGCCGCACGCGGCCTGCCGCTGGAGTTGCCGGCGGCGCCGATCGTGGCCAAGGACGAGGGCGTGTTCCTGCGCTACCTGCTCGGCGTGGCCATCCGTGAAGACGGTGCCGAGGCACCGGTGAAACTGGGCGGCAATGTCGGTGCCTGGGGCGTGCCAGTGATGAAGTTCATCGGCGAGCAACTGAAGACCGAGGGCGTGACGCTGTTCCCGATCCCGCGTCCGCCGATGCCGCTGATGCAGGCCATCGTTGCGGCCAACTTTGCGCGACTGGAGGTGGCGTTGCAGGTATTTGCCAGCACCCAGATCCGCCAGCTGCGCGACCTGGGCCAGGAACCGGTGGCCATCATGTCGGCGCACGACAACGGCGAGCTGCACATCACCGTGTCGGCCTCCGGCAACGAGAAGGACTGGGGCGGCTTCGTGTGGCCGCTGGCGGCGCAGGACGACGTGGCGCAGATCGAGACCAACTTCCGCCTGCTGATGGCGGAGTGCCAGGTCGGCGACGTGCGCGTGGTGGACGGGGTGCAGCCGGAAAGCCGCGACGGCATTCCGCTGTTCTTCACCGCCGACGACTGGCCGCCGCAGCCGGTGACGCTGCAGTAAGTCATTGAAATGGCAGGGGCAGCATGAAACGCTTTCATGCCGAACCTGCCATTTGTTCATCACGGTGCCGCGCCGGATGAGGTAAAATAGCCGCCTTGCAGTGTTGACGTTTGCCCTGCCGCCGCCGCGCGACAGGCTAAACGTCAAGACTGCCTTTTAGTTCAAACCCTCCAGATGGAAGAGTCAACGATGTTTGCTGATCTGAAAATTGCCCAGTTTGACCCGGAACTCGCTGCTGCGATCGGCGCGGAAGTCCAGCGCCAGGAAGACCATATCGAGCTGATCGCCTCCGAGAACTACACCAGTCCGGCAGTGATGGAAGCCCAGGGTTCCCAGCTGACCAACAAGTATGCCGAAGGCTACCCGGGCAAGCGCTTCTACGGCGGTTGCGAGCACGTTGACATCGTCGAGCAACTGGCGATCGACCGCGTCAAGCAGCTGTTCGGCGCCGAATACGCCAACGTGCAGCCGCACTCCGGCTCGCAGGCCAACCAGGCGGTGTACTTCTCCATCCTGAAGCCGGGCGACACCGTGATGGGCATGAACCTGGGCCACGGCGGTCACCTGACCCACGGCAGCCCGGCCAACCTGTCCGGCAAGCTGTTCAACATCGTGGCCTACGGCCTGAACGAGAACGAAGAAATCGACTACGACGACATGGAGCGCGTAGCGATGGAAACCAAGCCGAAGCTGATCATCGGCGGCGCTTCCGCCTTCGCACTGCGTTTCGACTTCGAGCGCATGGGCCAGATCGCCAAGAAATGCGGCGCCTACTTCATGGTCGACATGGCGCACTACGCCGGCCTGATCGCCGCCGGTGTGTACCCGAACCCGGTACCGCACGCCGACTTCGTGACCTCCACCACCCACAAGACCCTGCGCGGTCCGCGTGGCGGCCTGATCCTGGCCAAGGCCGAGTTCGAGAAGTCGCTGAACAGCAACGTGTTCCCGACCCTGCAGGGCGGCCCGCTGATGCACGTGATCGCCGGCAAGGCGGTGGCGTTCAAGGAAGCGCTGACCCCGGAATTCAAGGCCTATCAGGAACAGGTGCTGAAGAACGCCGACGCCATGGCCAAGACCCTGGCCGAGCGCGGCCTGCGCATCGTGTCCGGCCGCACCGAGAGCCACGTGTTCCTGGTTGACCTGCGTGCCAAGGGCCTGACCGGCAAGGCGGCCGATGCCGCGCTGACCAAGGCGCACATCACTGTCAACAAGAACGCGATCCCGAACGACCCGGAAAGCCCGTTCGTGACCTCCGGCATCCGTATCGGTTCGCCGGCGATCACCACCCGCGGCTTCAAGGAAGAAGAAGCCCGCATCGTCGCCAACCTGGTGGCCGACGTGCTGGACAACCCGACCGACGAAGCGGTACTGGCGCGCGTGGCCAAGGAAGCCACCGAGCTGTGCCACCGTTTCCCGGTGTACAGCAAGAAGTAAGTCACCGTCCCGACGGTAGACGACAAAGCGGCCTGCGGGCCGCTTTTTTCATGCGGCCAACGTTGGCCGCAGCGTGAGCCGGCAGTGCGTGTGCCGGGCCGGGGGCGTCCGGCAGCTTGCCGCCGCCGCTTACGCTGCGCTGCGGCACGGGCTGCGCGACAGCGCCGATTGCTGATAACATCAGGCTATTGAAACCAGCAGGATTGTAAAGCCATGAAATGCCCGTTCTGCGGCTGTGCCGATACCCAGGTGGTTGATTCGCGTGTCAGTGACGACGGCAACAGCATCCGCCGCCGCCGCCGCTGCATGGGCTGTGAAAAGCGCTTTACCACCTTTGAAAACGCCGACGTGCGCATGCCGCAGGTGGTGAAATCCGGTGGCCACCGCGCCGAATTCGACGTCGAGCGGGTGCGCACCAGCTTCCTGCGCGCGCTGCACAAGCGCCCGGTGCCGACGCCGCTGGTCGACGACGCCATCGACCGCCTCTGCCAGCGCCTGCTGCAACTGGGCGAGCGCGAGGTGTCCAGCCGCCAGATCGGCGAGATGGTGATGAACGAGCTGGCCCGGCTGGACAAGGTCGCCTACGTGCGCTTTGCCTCGGTGTACAAGAGCTTCCAGGACATCGCCGAGTTCAGCGACGCGATCAAGGAAATCCAGAAGCGCGACTGAGTGTCGCCGCCAGCCCCCATCGCGATGGAATTGCCGATGAACATATTTACTGCCGACGATCACCACTACATGCAGCAGGCGCTGCGCCTGGCTGAGGCCGCCACCCGCCGTGCAGCGCCCAATCCCGGTGTTGGCTGCGTGCTGGTGCGTGACGGGCAGATTATCGGCGAGGGCGCCACGCTGGCGGTGGGTTCGGACCACGCCGAGATCCAGGCGATCAAGGACTGCTACGCCCGCGGCCTGACGCCGGCCGGCGCCACCGCCTACGTCACGCTGGAGCCGTGCAGCCACCACGGCCGCACCCCGCCGTGCGCCGGGCGGCTGATCGTGGAAAAGCTGGGCCGCGTGGTGGCGGCGATGGTCGATCCCTATCACGAGGTCGCCGGCCGCGGCATCGCCATGCTGAACGCAGCCGGTATTGCCGCCGCCGCCGGCTGCCTGCAGGCCGAGGCCGAGCGCGTGCATCGCGGCTTCCTGTCGCGGGTGACGCGGCAGCGCCCGTTCGTCACGCTGAAGGGCGCAGCGACGCTGGACGGCAAGACCGCACTGCTCAATGGCGTCAGCCAGTGGATTACCGGCGCCGACGCGCGCCGCGACGTGCATCGGCTACGTGCGGCCAACTGTGCGATCCTCACCGGCAGCGGTACGGTGCTGGCCGACAATCCGCAGCTGACGGTGCGCGAGGTGCCGTGCGCGCGCCAGCCGCTGCGGGTGGTGGTGGACAGCACGCTGCAGACGCCGGCGAGTGCCGCAATCTACGACACCGCCGTGGCGCCGACCTGGCTGGCGACGGCGGTGAGCGATCCTGCCCGCCACGCGCCGTATCTCGCGCGCGGCGTCAGGCTGCTGCCGTGCGTGGCGGACGATGGCCGTGTCGATCTGGCGCAGCTGTTGCAAGCGCTGGCTGCCGACGGTGTCAACGAGCTGATGGTGGAGGCGGGCGCCGGCCTAGGCGGCGCGCTGGTTGCCGCCGGGTTGGTGGACGAGGCGGTGCTGTACCTGGCGCCCTACCTGGCCGGCGACGCCGCGCGCGGACTGTTTGCCTGGCCGGCGCTGACCTCGCTCGACGACAAGGTGCCGCTGACGGTCAGCGACCTGCGCCTGGTCGGGCGCGATATCAGGGTTACCCTCACTTTTCCGCCGCGCTGAGTAGCGGTTCAATGCCTGCGGCAGCGGAGATCAATGCGGCGATACGGCGTTCTGGTTTCTCCCCAGCTAAACGCCGCCTCCGCCGTCGTTGTTGCCTTGTCTCGCGTGAGCGGGCGAGACCTTGAACAGGTTCTAAACGCGTGATGCAGTTGTAATCCATTTTCTTCCGACAAGGTATGCCATGCTGATTCCGGCCGAGCGACTTCATCGCCTGGCGCACGCCACCCTGTGCGCACTGGGTTCCACCGCCGACGAGGCCAGCGTGGTCGCCGACCACCTGCTCGCGGCCAACCTCAAGGGTCACGACAGCCACGGCGTCGGCATGCTGCCGTTTTACGTCGACAGCGTCGCCGCCGGCACGCTGCAGCCGAACCAGCCGGCGTGGCTGCTCAACGATTGCGGCGCCATCCTGCAGTTCGACGGCGAGCGCGGCTACGGCCAGCGCGTGGTGCGCGAGGCGATGGACGCCGCCATCGAGCGCGTCGGCCACAGCGGCATCGTGCTGCTGACGGTGCGCAACAGCCACCACATGGGCCGCATCGGCAGCTACGGCGAACAGGCCGCCGCCGCCGGCAAGGTGGCGCTGTTCTTCGTCAACGTCACCGATTTTCCGCAGCCGCTGGTGGCGCCGTTTGGTGGCTCGGCGCCGCGCTTCGGCACCAATCCGCTGTGCATCGCGTTTCCGGCTGGCCATCGCGAGCCGGCGTTCATCCTCGATTTCGCCACCAGCATGGTCGCCTACGGCAAGACGCGGGTGGCCTATCTCGCCGGCCAGCACTTTGACGAGGCGGTGATGTTGGATGCCGCCGGCCAGCCGACGGCCGATCCGGCCGCGCTGCACGAAGCACCGAGCGGTGCGCTGCGCCCGATCGCCGCCCACAAGGGGGGCGGACTGGTCGCGGCCATCGAGTTCCTCGCCGGGCTGTTGTCCGGCGGCGGCACGCTGCAGCCGGATAACGCGCGGGAGGGCGGCATCGTCAACAACCTGACCGCGATCCTGATCGATCCGGAGGCGGTCAGCGATCTGGACTGGCTGCGCGCCGAGTACGACGCAATGGCCGCCTACATCCGCAGCTCGCCGCCGCCGCCCGGACAGCCGCCAGTGCTGCTGGCCGGCGAGCCGGAGCGGCAGCGCGAGGCGCAAAGGTTGGCCGCAGGGGTGGAAATTTCCGATAATGAGTGGGCGGCGATCGTGGCGGCGGCCCGGCGTGCCGGGGTCATTGATGCCGATCAGTAGTGGCGGCTGAAAACACGTTATGCTTGGCGCGCCTGGCCTTGTTGCCCGCATCGGTAACAAGGCCAGAGTTGTCTCTGGCGCAGTCGTTGTCATAAATGAGGTTGTCATCGTGGGTGATATTGCTGTCAGGGCGCTGGACGCGTACCTGAATCTGCTCGAACAAAAAGGTGCGGCGGTGGAGGTGGTGCTGTTCCGTCGCAACATCCTGCGCCGGCTGGTGCAGATCCTGCGCGGCCAGCCGCGCAACCGCGATGTCTATCGCAGCGCGATCAATGCGCTGCTGTCGATCTGTCCGCCCGGCGACCGCCCGGCGGCGATGACGGCGGCGCGCGAGTACTACTATTTCTGGCTCGGCGACCTGCAGCAGCTGGCGCAGATGAATGCCCGCGCCGGCTTCACCACCCACCACGTGCGGCTGCCGGTGCTGGCCTCGTTCGCCGACCTGCAGCAGCGCATGAGCGATGAAAACTTTGCCAGCTTCCCGCCGTCGCTGGACATCTATCTGGGCAAGCTGTACGAGCTGGGCGCCGACGACGAGGTGCTGGCCGAACGCGCCGGGCTGATCAAGCCGCTGCTGTATCTGCTGCACGGCCAGGCGCATCATCCGGACAGCTTCCGCACCGCGGTCGACGCCATGCTGATGCACCTCACCGACAGCTACGCGCGCGACAGCTTCCTCACCATCTCCCGCGAATTCTTCTACTACTGGATGACCTTTCCCGACGCCGGCGTGCGCCACAAGAAGGCCTCGCTCGCCTGAGCGGTCAGGCTTTTTATGTGTCGCCGCGTGGCTGGATGATTGATTGCTGCCGCTTGTGCTGGCATCATTGGGCATAATATTCCAAGAAGGCCACGCCATGACCACACCTGCCTACCAGCAAGCCGTTGCCGCCTTTACCCGTCTGTACCGCTACCAGCATCTGGCCGCCATCGCCGGCTGGGACCAGGCGGCGATGATGCCGCCCGGTGGCAACGAGGCGCGCGGCGCGGCGATGGCCGAGCTGCAATTGCTGATGCACGGCCTGCTGACCGCGCCGGCGCTGCAACAGGCCTTGCAGGCGGCGGAACAGGAAAGCCTGTCCGACGCCGAGCAGGCCTCGCTGCGCGAAATGCGCCGCGTGTGGCAAAGCGCCAACCTGCTGCCGGCGCGGCTGGTGGAGGCCAAGTCGCTGGCCGGCAGCCGCTGCGAACACGCGTGGCGCGAACAGCGCAAGGGCAATGACTGGCAGGGTTTCCTGTCCAATTTCCGCGAGGTGGTGCAACTGGCACGCGAAGAGGCGCAGCTGCTGGCCGACGCCAGCGGCAAGTCGCGCTACGACGCGCTGCTGGACAAGTACGAACCGGGCATGAGCAGCGCCGAGCTGGAGCGCATCTTCGGCGACGTGAAAAGCTGGCTGCCTGGGCTGATCCGCCAGGTGATGGACAAGCAGGCCGGCGAGACGCTGATCGCGGCGCAGGGGCCGTTCGCGGTGGAGCAGCAGCGCGCGCTGGGGGTCGAGATCATGGGGCTGCTCGGTTTCGACTTCAACGCCGGGCGGCTGGACGTGTCGGTGCACCCGTTCTGCGGCGGCGTGGCCGAGGACGTGCGCATCACCACCCGCTACCGCGACGACGACTTCATGCAGAGCATGATGGGCATCGTGCACGAAACCGGCCACGCCCGTTACGAGCAGCGCCTGCCGCGTGCGCTGGTGCAGCTGCCGGTGGGCCAGGCGCGCTCGATGGGCATCCACGAAAGCCAGAGCCTGGCATTCGAGATGCAGCTGGGGCGCAGCCCAGCCTTCCTGTCGCTGATCGCACCGCTGGTGAAAAAGCACCTGGGCGAGCAGGATGCCTTCGATGCGGCCAACCTGGCGCGCATGTACAGCCGCGTGCGTCCCGGCTATATCCGCGTCGACGCCGACGAGCTGACCTATCCGGCGCACGTGATCCTGCGCTTCGAGATCGAGCGCGCGTTGATCGAGGGCGACATCGAGGCGGAAGACATTCCGGCGCTGTGGGATGAAAAGATGCAGGCCTATCTTGGCGTCGATACCCGCGGCAACTACCGCGACGGCTGCCTGCAGGACATCCACTGGACCGACGGCAGCTTCGGCTACTTCCCCAGCTACACCCTCGGCGCGATGTACGCGGCGCAGTATTTCGCCACCCTCCGTCGCCAGGAGCCGGCGCTGGACGCGCGCATCGCCGCCGGCGAGCTGGCACCGGTGTTCGACTGGCTGGACGCCAACATCTGGTCGCAGGCCAGCCGCTGGGAAACCGGCGAACTGGTGCGCCGCGCCACCGGCGAGGCGCTCAATCCGGCGCACTTCCGCGCCCATCTGGAGGCGCGCTACCTGTAAGCGGCGAGACGCCTGAGCGGGACGTGACTGCGGCCAACCCTGGTGACAGGGTTGGCCGCAGTGTTTTTGGCGTGGTGTGGCTGCCGGCTCAGTTGGCGAATTGCGTTTCGCACGGTTGCCCGTCGCCGTCCATCCGAGTGTCCGGGCAGTGTTGCAGGAAGTAGGCGGCCTCCTGCAGCGTATTCATCTGCGAACAGTGCTGGCGGCCGTCGCAGCGGAAGCCGGCGGTGGCCGCTGCTGGCGTGGTGGCGGGCCGGGTGGTGTCGATTGCGCGACTGGCCGGTGCCGCGCTGCTGCGGCTGGCAAAGCTGGTGTAGCCGGCGACACCGGCGGTGAGCAGCAACAGCAGCACGATGCCGTGCACGCGGCTGTGGGGCTGACGCGGCGCGGCCGGCGTCAGCACGTAGTCGAGTGGCGGCAGCGGCGGGCTGGCGGCGGGCGGTGCGGTGAACACCTTGCCCTGCACCTGACGAGCCGACACCTTGCCGTTGGCCGCCTGCTGGCGCTGGAAGTAGACCACAAAACCGACCTGCGGCCGCACGCCGCCCGGCGGGCAATCGGAGAGGTCGAAGAACAGTTCTTCCTTGGTGTGATCCTGGGTGATGAAGCCGAAGCCTTTGTCGTCGTGCCAGCGGCTGATGGTGCCGTGATAAAGCATGGGAAAGTGCCTGGTCAGGTGGGTGGCCAATCCCGTATTTTAATGTCATTTATGCTTTATGTGTTTACTTTGTCATGTTTTGCCGCAGCTGGCGGCCAGCTCGCCGACCCGCGCCAGCGCGCTGACAAAGCGCTCGTCCAGCGGCTGGCAGCAGGACACCCGCAGCGCGTTGCGGTAACGGCCACTCGGCGAATACAGCGGTCCTGGCGAGATGCTGATGCGCTGCTGGATCGCCAGGTCGAACAGCTTCACCGTGTCGTAGCCGTCCGGCAGCTCCACCCAGATCAGGAAGCCGCCGCTGGGGTGGGTGGCGCGGGTGCCGGCCGGGAAGTGGTCGGCGATCAGCGCGCGCACCTTGTCGATGTGCAGCGTGTAGCGCCGCTTCAGCGCGCGCAGGTGGTGGTCGTAGCCGCCGGACTCCAGGAAGGCGCCCAGCGTCTCGCACAGCACCAGCGGCTCGGCGATGGAGGTGGCGAACTTCAGCTTGCGCAGTTCCTCGGTGAAGCGGCCGCCTTCCATCCAGCCGACGCGGAAGTCCGGCGCCAGCGTCTTGGTGTAGCTGGCGCAGACGATGACCCAGCCGTCGCTGTCGTAGGCCTTCACCGCCGGTTGCAGCGCGTCGCCGAACTGCAGCTCGGCGTACAGCGCGTCCTCGATCAGCGGCACCTGGTAGCGATTGACCAGTGCGGCCAACCTTTTCTTGTGTTCGGTGGGCATGCTGCAGCCCAGTGGATTGTGCACGTTCGGCATCGCGATGATGGCGTTGAGGCGCTTTTCCGCCAGCAGCATCTCCAGCGCCTCCAGCGACAGCCCGGATTGCGGATCGGTGGGGATTTCCAGCGCCTTCAGCCCGAGGCTGGCGAACAGCGGCAGCAGGTTGAAGTAGGTCGGCGACTCGATGCCGACGGTGTCGCCGGGGCGGCACACCGCGCGCAGCGCCAGGTTTAGCGCCTCCATCGCGCCGTGGGTGAGGATGATGTTGTCGGCCTGCAGTGCCATGCCCAGCTCCAGCCCGCGGCGCGCGATCTGGGTGCGCAGCCGTTCCGAGCCCGGCGGCAGCGCGTAGTTGCTGACCAGGCCGGGGTTCTTGCGCAGCACCTGGCCCATCAGCCGCGCCAGCTTGCCGGCGGGGTAGAAGTCGCCGCCGCGCGGGCAGGCCAGCGCCATGTCGATGTAGCCCGGCGTCTGCTGCGCCTTCAGCGCGGCGCCGATCAGGTCCAGCACCGCGCCGTCGGTGCCCTGCGCCGGGCCGGCGGCTTGACTGCTGCTGCGGGCCGGCGACGGCAGCCGCGAGCGCACGTAGTAGCCGGATTGCGGCCGCGCCTCGACCAGGCCGCGGTCTTCCAGTACACGATAGGCGGCGACCACGGTATTGAGCGATAGCTGGCGGCTGTGCGCGGTCTTGCGTACCGAGGGCAGGCGAGAGCCGGGCGGCAGGGTGCCAAGGTTGATGGCGCCGGACAGGTCGTCGGCGAGTTGCTGGTACAGGGTGCTGCTATCCATGGCGGCTTTCCTAAGAACCTGTTCAATGACTGCTGCGGCTGTGCTCAATTGGGGCGATACGGTATTAAAAACGCCTTCGGCATGCGGCGTGCTCCCGTTGAATTCCGCTTCCCCTGTCGTTTTTGCCTGGTCTCGCGTGAGCGCGCGAGACTTTGCACGGGTTCTAACGCGGGCATGACAGTGGGCGGGAAAACGGGGGGTGACAGTTGCCAGTATGCTGCAACTGTCACCATGACAATAATAAATTCTTGGCACTGTATCCGGCAACTGCTGTTGGCTACGATGGAACGGTCTACTACTTGTTGCGGGAGCGTGTGATGCTGGGTCTGCCTTTATTGAGTTATGTGTCGCTGATGTCGATCACGCCGGGGCCGAACAATCTGATGTTGGCCGCATCGGGGGTCAACTTCGGCTTTCGCCGCAGCGTGCCGCACCTGCTGGGCATCAGCATCGGCCATGGCGTGCAGGTGTTGCTGGTGTCGCTGCTGCTGGGCTGGGTGATGGCGTGGCTGGACGACTGGCGCCTGTTGCTGACGCTGGCCGGCTGTAGTTACCTGTTGTGGCTGTCGTGGCAGGTGTGGCTGGCGGGTGAACCGCAGGCGAAACAGCTGGTGCGGCCGATGGGCTTTGTCGCCGCCGCCGCCTTCCAGTGGGTGAACCCCAAGGCGTGGGTGATGGTGATCAACACCGCCTTGCTGTTTCTGCCGCTGCAGGCGCAGCTGTCGCACGCCATGCTGCTGGCGCTGGCCTGCGCGCTGATCAACTTCCCGTGCATCTGCATCTGGGCCGGGCTGGGCGAGGCCTTGCGCCGCCATCTGTCGCAAGCGGCGGCACGGCGCTGGTTCAATGGCATCATGGCCTTGTTGATGGCGCTGACCGCGCTGTACCTGCTGTACGACGAATTGCAACTGGCCGGGGTGCTGTGACATGAGTGGAAAACTGCTGGGCCTGCTGGGCGGCATGAGCTGGGAATCGACTGCGCACTACTACGCGCAGATCAATCGCCGGGTGCGCGACGCCCGTGGCGGGCTGCACTCGGCGCCGCTGCTGCTGCACAGCATCGATTTCGCGCCGCTGGCCGAGCTGCAGCACCAGGGCGAGTGGGCGCAGGCCGCCGTGCTGCTGGGCGAGGCCGGCAGCAAGCTCGCGCAGGCCGGTGCCGGGGCGCTGCTGATCTGCAGCAACACCATGCACCAGGTGGCGGCGCCGGTGGCGGAGCGGGCTGGCATTCCGCTGCTGCACATCGCCGACCCCACCATCGCCGCGCTGCTTGCGGCCAACGTTGGCCGCGTCGGCCTGCTCGGCACCCGTTTCACCATGGAGCAGGCGTTCTACCGCGAACGGCTGCAGGCGGCCGGGCTGCAGGTGCTGCTGCCAACGGCGGCCGAACGTGACGACATCCACCGCGTGATCTTCGACGAGCTGTGCCAGGGCCGCCTGCTGCCGGCGTCGCGGGCGCGCTATCTCGACATCATCGCCGCTCTGCAGGCGGCGGGGGCGGAGGCGGTGATACTCGGCTGCACCGAGATCGCCATGCTGCTCGACGGCTGCCAGGCCGCCTTGCCGCTACTGGACACCACCGCGCTGCATAGCGCGGCGGCGGCCGACTGGCTGTTGCAGCCAGACAACGCCGCGCGCTGAGCGCAGGCCAGCTTTGCCGTCAGCCGGTGCGACCAAGCGCGTGTCATGCTGTTAGGCTTGAGGCTTGTCGCCATTGCCGGGGAGTCGTGCATGTTCCGCAAACTGTTGGCGCTGGCCGCCATCACCCTGTCCGCCCCGGCCTCGGCCGCGGTGTTCACGCTGTGCGCCGAGGCGTGGCAGCCGTTCATCTACCAGAATGCGCAGGGCCAGCCGGTGGGGCTGGCGGTGGACGCGCTGGGCCGTGCCGCGCGCGCGGAAGGGCACCGCATCCGCTACCTGTTCCTAGCGCCGGCCTCCTGTCTGCGGCTGATGAAGGAGCAGCGCATCGACATCATGGCCTTTGCCACCGCCGAGGGCAGCCCGCCGGGCTGGCTGCAGACGCAGCAGCCGCTGGTGTACTGGGTGCTCAACGCCTGGGTGCGTGCCGACAATCCGCTGCACCACTATCCGGGGCTGGGCCATTTCAGCGCGCACAAGGTGGCCTTTGTCGACGTCTACGACTATCCGCCGGCGATCACGGCAAAACGCGACTGGCAGCGGGTGGCGGCCAACGACTCCACCACCGCGGTGCGGCAGCTGGCGGCCGGGCGGGTGGACGTGATCTTCGAGGACGCGGTGGCGCTGCAGGATGTCGACCCGTCGCTGCACGGCAAGATCCGGCGCCTGCAGCCGGTGGTGGCCAGTGTCGCGCAGCCGTTCAGCTTCCGCCCCGGCCTCGAGCTGTTGCGCGATGCGGTGGATGGCGAGGCGCAGCGGCTGAAGGGCAGCGGCGAGCTGGACCGTTTCTACCAGCGCCATTTCGGCAGCACGCTGGCGCAGGTCAGTGCCAGCGTCGCCGCCAGCCCGTAAGCACCACTTTGTTGTGATGGGTCGCAATGGCGCGATCCGGCGTTGCAAACGGCTTCGGCATGTGGGCGAGCCGCCGGGCCAACACCGTTTCCCCCACCGTGTTCGCCCTGTCCCGCACTTGAGGCGCTAGCGGCTCAGGCCTTGCGCCGCGCGTTGAGGATCAGCAGCGCCAGTACGCCGCCCGCCAGCCCCCAGAACGCGGAGCCGATGCCGGCCAGCGACACGCCGGAGGCGGTAATCAGGAAGGTGATCAGCGCCGGCTCGCGCATCGCGTCGTCCTTCATCGCGGTGGCGAGGCCGCCGGCGATGGTGCCGAACAGCGCCAGCCCGGCGATGGCCAGCACCAGTGCCTTGGGAAACGCCGCGAACAGCGCGCCGACGGTGGCGCCGAAAATCCCCAGCAGCAGATAGAACGCGCCCGCCGCCACGCTGGCCAGATAGCGTCGCGCCGGGTCTTCGTGCGCGTCCTTGCCCATGCACAGCGCGGCGGTGATCGCCGCCAGATTCACCGCGAAGCAGCCGAACGGCGCCAGCAGCAGGTTGACCACTCCGGTGCCGGTCATCAGCGCCGAGATCGGCGGCCGGTAGCCGTTGGCGTGCAGGGTGGCGACCCCGGGGATGTTCTGCGACGCCATGGTGACCATGAACAGCGGCAGGCCGACGCCCAGCAGCACGCCGGGGTTGAACTGCGGCGTGGTCCACAGCGGCGTGGCCAGCGTCAGCGTGACCTCGCCCAGCTGCAGCAGGCCCTGTGTCGCGGCGATGGCGCAGCCGAGCAGCAGCACCAGCACGATGGCGTAGCGCGGCAGCAGGCGCTTGGCCAGCAGGTAGGCGACGAACATCGCCAGCACCAGCGCGAGCTCGGTCTGCATCGCGCCGAACACGTTGATGCCGAACTTGACCAGAATGCCGGCCAGCATCGCCGCCGCCATCGGCAGCGGGATGCGGTTTAGCGCCTTCTCGAACCAGCCGGTGACGCCGGCGAGCACGATCAGCGCCGCCGAGAACACGAAGGCGCCGATGGCCTCCGGCATGCTGACGCCGGAGAGCGAGGTGATCAGGAGCGCCGCGCCCGGCGTCGACCACGCGGTCACCACCGGCACCTTGTAGCGCAGCGACAGCCCGATGCAGGTGATGCCCATCGCGATGCCCAGCGCCATCAGCCACGAGGCGATCATCGCCTGGCTGGCGCCGGCGCTGCGTGCCGCCTCGAAGATGATGGCCGCCGAGCTGGTGTAGCCGACGAGGACGGTGACAAAGCCGGCACTGAGGGCGGGCAGATCGCGACGTTGCAGCATGGGGACTCCGTGAGCGCGCGCCTTAGCGGCCGCGCATGAAAAGATTGTCCAGATCGCGCATCGACAAGCGCGACCACGTTGGCCGACCGTGATTGCACTGGCCGGAGCGTTCGGTGGCCTCCATGTCGCGCAGCAGCGCGTTCATCTCGGTCAGCGTCAGCTGGCGGTTGGCGCGCACCGCGCCGTGGCAGGCCATGGTCGCCAAGAGCTCGTTGCGGCGCTCGGTCAGCACCTGGCTGAGGCCGATCTCGCGCACGTCCTTCAGCACCGCGCGCGCCAGCTCCACCGGGTTGCCGTCTTGCAGCCATACCGGCACGCCGCGTACCGCGATCTGCGTCGGCGACAGCGGCGCCAGTTCGATGCCGAGGCGCTGCATCTCGGCGCCGTGCTCGTGCGCGGTGGCGACCTCGAAGCGGTCGGCGGCGAACGACACCGGCAGCAGCAGGGGCTGCATCGGGATCGTGTCTTCTTCCAGTGCATTTTTCAGCCGTTCGTAGACGATGCGCTCGTGCGCGGCGTGCATGTCGACCACGATCAGGCCGTCCTCGCACTGGCTGAGGATGTACACGCCGTGCAGCTGCGCCAGTGCGAAACCGAGCGGCGGGATGCCGTCGCTGGCGTCGGGCAGGGCGGCAAGCTTGGCCGCCGTCAGCGGCGCGGCCAGGGTGCTGCCGATCGGCGGGCTGACGGCCGTTGGGTTGCTGGCCGGCGTGTCGGTGACGGCCGGTGTCAGGCCGCGTTCCTCCTCGCGCAGGCCGGCAAACTGGCGCTGGTAGCCGCCGATCGCCTCACGTGCCATGTGCAGCGGCATCGCCTGCTGTTCGTAGCGCGGCTGCTGGAACGGCATCCGCTGCGGGCTGTCGCCGGCGCGCGCGGCGGCGGCCGCGGTGTCGAAGGCGGCGAGCGTGTCCTCGTTGCGGCCAACGTTGGCCGCAACGGCGTTGTCATTGCCTGCCGGCTGGCCATCGTCCAGCGTCACCGCCGGGCTGGCGCCGGCTGTGGTACTGGCCAGCGCCTTGTGGATGCTGTGGAACAGGAACTGGTGGATGCCCTGGCTTTCGCGGAAGCGCACCTCGATCTTGGTCGGGTGCACGTTGACGTCGACGTTGGCCGGGTCCAGCGTGAAGAACAGCGCGTAGGCCGGGTGGCGGTCGTGGTGCAGCACATCGCGGTAGGCCTGGCGCAGCGCGTGCTGCGCGATCTTGTCGCGCACGAAGCGGCCGTTGACGTAGAAGTACTGCGCGTCGCGGCTGGCCTTGGAGTAGGTCGGGCTGGCGACAAAGCCGCTCAGCGTCAGCCCGGCGGTGCCGGTGTCGATCGGCAGCGAGGCCTCGACGAAGTCCTTGCCCAGCAACGCGCCGACGCGTTCGGCCAGGCTCTGCTGCGGCAGGCGCCACACCACCTTGCCGTTGTGGCGCAGGATGAACTCGACCTGCGGGTGCGCCAGCGCGATGCGCTCGAAGGTGGCCTCGCAGTGCGCGTACTCGGTGTTCTCGCTCTTCAGGAATTTGCGCCGCGCCGGGGTGTTGAAATAGAGGTCGACGATTTCGACGCTGGTGCCGGGTGCGTGCGCGGCCGGCTCCACCGGGTGCAGCGTGCCGTCGATGGCGACGATCTGGTGCGCGTGCTCGGCGTCGTGCGGGCGGCTGGTCAGCGTCAGCCGCGACACCGAGGCGACGCTGGCCAGCCCCTCGCCGCGAAAGCCGAGGGTGGCGACGTTTTCCAGGTCGTCGAGGCTGCCGATCTTGCTGGTGGCGTGGCGGTCCAGCGCCAGCGCCAGGTCGGCGGCGGCGATGCCGCCCCCGTTGTCGGTGACGCGGATCAGCTTGATGCCGCCCTGCGCCAGGTCGACGCTGATGCGGTCGGCGCCGGCGTCGAGGCTGTTTTCCAGGATTTCCTTCAGCGCCGACGCCGGTCGCTCCACCACCTCGCCGGCGGCGATCTGGTTGACGAGGTGGTCGGGCAGTTTCTGGATGCGTTTCATGGTGTCAAAACCTTGTTTGCCACAGCAGCCACGGCAAGCAGCCGCAAGATCGGCTCAGCCGTGTGGGGCGGGCGGGCTTGTTGCCGTGTTGGCTGTGGCAGGAAAAAATCACGCCTTGCCGGCGGCGCGGCGGTGGCGGATCACTTCGATGATGCCCGGCAGCATCGACACGATGATGATGCCGAAGATCAGGTATTCCAGGTTCTTGCGCACGAAGGGCAGGTTGCCGAAGAAGTAGCCGGCGTAGCTGAAACCGGCCACCCACAGCACGGCACCGATCACGTTGTAGCTGAGGAAGTGGCGGTAATCCATGCGCCCGATGCCGGCGACGAAGGGGGCGAAGGTGCGCACGATCGGCACGAAGCGGGCGAAGATGATGGTCTTGCCGCCGTGGCGCTCGTAGAAGGCGTGGGTCTTGTCCAGGTATTGCGGTTTCAGCAGCCGCGGAAAGCGGGCAAACAACCGCATGCCGACATGTTTGCCGATGGCGTAGTTGACGCCGTCGCCGAGGATGGCGGCCACGATCAGCAGCACTACCAGCAGCTGCACGTTCATCTCGCCCATCGCGGCGAGGGCGCCGGCGACGAACAGCAGCGAATCGCCGGGCAGGAACGGCGTCACCACCAGCCCGGTTTCGCAGAACACGATCAGGAACAGGATCAGGTAGATCCACGGCCCGTAGCTGGCGACCAGCTGGGTCAGGTGCACGTCGATGTGCAGGATGAAATCGAGCAGAAAAGCGATCAGTTCCATGGCGACTCGGGGCAGGTAAAAGTCAAAAAAGGTTGGCCGCATTGCCTGCGGCCAACCTTGCTCAGGTGCGGTGCGCGACGCGTCAGACCACCGCTTCTTCTTTCGGCTTCACGATCTTGATCATGTGCTCGCGCTTGACGCCCAGCGCCAGCGCCAGCGGGCTGGCGACCAGCACCGAGGAGTAGATGCCGAACACGATGCCGATGGTCAGCGCCATGGCAAAGCCGTGCAGCGCCGGGCCACCGAACAGCAGCATCGCCAGCACCACCGTCTCGGTGGAGCCGTGGGTGATCATGGTGCGGCTGATGGTGGAGGTGATCGCGTTGTCGATCACTTCCGCGGTGCTGCGACCGCGCATGCCCGGCTTGCGGAAGTTCTCGCGGATCCGGTCGAACACCACCACCGATTCGTTGACCGAGTAGCCCAGCACCGCCAGCACGCCGGCCAGTACCGTCAGGCTGAATTCCCACTGGAACAGCGCGAAGCAGCCGATGATGATCACCACGTCGTGCATGTTGGCGATGATCGCCGACACCGCCAGCCGCCACTCGAAGCGCAGCGCGAGGTAGATCACGATGCCGAGGCAGACCAGCAGGATCGCGGTCAGGCCGTGGCTGACCAGTTCCTCGCCCACGCTGGGGCCGACGAACTCGACCTTGCGCAGCTGCACGCCGGCGTCCCCGGTCTTGAGCAGGCTCATCACCTGTTCCGACAGCTTGGCGGAACTGGTGCCTTCCTTGCTCGGCAGGCGGATCAGCACGTCGCGGCTGGTGCCCAGGCTCTGCACCTGCACTTCGCCCACTTTCAGCGTTTCCACGCGATGGCGGATGTCGGCGAGGTTGGCCGGCTGCTGGTACTGCACTTCCATCACCGTGCCGCCGGTGAATTCCACCGACAGGTTCAGCCCTTTGCTGAACAGGAAGAACACAGCCAGGATGAAGGTCACCAGCGAGATCGCGGTGGTGAGCTTGCCGTAGCTCATGAACGGGATGTCCCGTTTGATGCGGAAAAACTCCATGTTTCTTGATCCTTACTTGGTTTCCGGCTTCCACACCTGGCCGATGGACACGGCAGTCAGGCGGCGGCGACGGCCGTACCACAGGTTGACGATGCCGCGCGATACCAGCACCGCGGAGAACATCGAGGTCAGGATGCCGAGGCAGTGCACCACGGCAAAGCCGCGTACCGGGCCGGAGCCGAACACCAGCAGCGCGATACCGGCGATCAGCGTGGTCACGTTCGAATCGAGGATGGTGGCCCAGGCGTGGGCGTAACCGGCCTGGATCGCCGACTGCGGCGGCACGCCGTTGCGCAGTTCTTCGCGGATGCGTTCGTTGATCAGCACGTTGGCGTCGATGGCCATGCCCAGCGTCAGCGCGATCGCGGCGATGCCCGGCAGTGTCAGCGTCGCCTGCAGCATCGACAGCAGCGCGATCAGCATGAACAGGTTGACGCCGAGCGAGGCGACCGAGATCAGGCCGAACACGCGGTAGTACAGCACCATGAACACGGCGATGGCGGCAAAGCCCCACAGCGTGGCGCTGAAGCCCTTCTCGATGTTTTCCTTGCCCAGGCTCGGGCCGATGGTGCGTTCCTCGATGATGTTCATCGGGGCCGCCAGCGAGCCGGCGCGCAGTAGCAGGGCCACGTCGTTGGCTTCGGCCGGGTTCATGCTGCCGGAGATCTGCACGCGGCCACCGCCGATTTCACTGCGGATCACCGGCGCGGTCACCACTTCGCTCTTGTTCTTCTCGACCAGCACCATCGCCATGCGCTTGCCGATGTTTTCCGCGGTCAGGCTGCGGAAAATCTCGGCGCCGGTGCTGTCGAGGCCGATGTCCACCGAGGCGCCGCCATTCTGGTCAAAGCCGGGCTGGGCCGAGTTGATGTTGTCGCCGGTCAGCTCGACATCCTTCTTCAGCAGGATCTTCTGGATGCCCTGCGAGCTGGCTTCGTCCAGCAGCTCGTAGCCGGTCGGCACGTTGCCGGCCATCGCTTCGGCCACGCGCGACGGATCGTCTTCCACCATGCGCACCTGCAGCGTGGCGGTACGGCCGAGGATGTCCTTGGCCTTGGCGGTGTCCTGCACCCCTGGCAGCTGCACCACGATGCGGCTCGGGCCGGCTTGCTGGATCACCGGTTCGGCGACGCCCAGCTCGTTGACACGGTTGTGCAGGGTGGTGATGTTCTGCGACACGGCATCGCTCTGGATGCGGGTGATCTCTTCCGGCTTCAGCGCGAGGCTGAGGCGGAACAGCTGGTCGTCGCTACTGAAGGTCAGCGACGGCAGGCTGCGCGCCAGCTTGTCGGCGGCGGCGTTCAGCGTTTCCTGGTCACGCAGCTGTACTTCCAGCGCGGTGTTGCCGGTGCGCTTGATGGCGCCGTAGCGGATCTTGGCGGTTTTCAGCTCGCGGCGGATGTCGCCGGCGTAGCGTTCCATGGTCTTGTCCACCGCGGCCTGCATGTCGACTTCCAGCAGGAAGTGCACGCCGCCGCGCAGGTCGAGGCCAAGGAACATCGGGTTGGCGTGCAGCTTGCTCAGCCATTCCGGCGAGGCCGCCAGCAGGTTCAACGCGATGATGTAGGTGTCGCCCAGCGCTTGCTGGATGATGTCGCGCGCCTTGATCTGCGTATCGGGATCGTTGAAGCGCACTTTCAGGCTGTTGCCGTCAAGGAACAGGCCGGCAGGCTTGATGCCCTGTTGCTGCAGTACGGTCTCCACCCGCGCCATCAGTGCCGTATCGACGGTGGCCGATTGGCGGGTGCTGGAGATTTGCACGGCAGGGGTTTCGCCAAAGAAATTGGGCAGGGTGTAGATTGTCGAGACAATCAGCACTACCGCAATGACGAGGTATTTCCAGATCGGGAAGCGGTTCATGGAGGCGGTAACAGGAAAAAGGGCCGCCAGGGCGGCCCATTGGGATTACAGGGACTTGATGGTGCCTTTTTCCAGCTTGGCGGCAACGGCGCCACGCTGGATATTGATTTCCACGCCGTTGGCAATCTCGATCGCCAGGTACTGGTCACCGGCCTTGGTCACGCGGCCAACGATGCCACCTTGAGTTGCCACTTCGTCACCCTTGTTGATTTCGGACAGCATCTTCTGGTGTTCTTTCATTTTCTTCTGTTGCGGACGGATCAGCAGGAACCAGAACAAAACGAAAATCACGATCATGGGCAAAAAGCCCATCAGGTCGAGGCCGCCGGCCGCGGAAGTATTGAACATCGATTGAGTCTCCCTTGTTTTAGGATGAATGCGGGTATTACGTGTGCAAGTGGCCGATTGTAGCCACGCTGCGGCTGATTTCCAACCATTGTGCCGAGATGCCGCTTTTGCAAGCGGCATGACGGCGCGTGGCACGACATTACACTGACAGCAGTTGGCCGCGTCAGTTCACGCCGCGGGCGCGGCGCTCGTGGAAGCCGGCTTTCCAGTCTTCAAAGCGGTCGGCGTCGATGGCGTCGCGCATTTCCTGCATCAGTACCTGATAGTAGTGCAGGTTGTGGATGGTATTGAGGCGGGCGCCGAGAATCTCGCCGGTGCGATGCAGGTGGTGCAGGTAGGCGCGGCTGAAGTGGCGGCAGGCGTAGCACTCGCACTGTTCGTCCAGCGGCTTCTTGTCATCCTTGTAGCGCGCGTTCTTGATCTTCAGGTCGCCCCACTGCGTGAACAGCCAGCCGTTGCGCGCATTGCGCGTCGGCATCACGCAGTCGAACATGTCGATGCCGTTGGCGACGCCGTGCACCAGGTCTTCCGGGGTGCCGACGCCCATCAGGTAGTGCGGCTTTTCCGCCGGCAGCATGTCCTTGAGTTCGGTCAGCATGCGGTACATTTCCGGCTTCGGCTCACCCACCGACAGGCCGCCGATGGCGATGCCGTCAAAACCGATCTGTATCAGGCCATCCAGCGATTCCTGGCGCAGGTCCTTGTACAGGTTGCCCTGCACGATGCCGAACAGCGCGTTGGGGTTTTTCAGCTCGTCGAAGGCGCGGCGCGAACGCTCGGCCCAGCGCAGGCTCATGCGCATGGATTTGGCGGCGGTGGCGTGGTCGACCTGACCCGGGGTGCACTCGTCGAAGATCATCACGATGTCGGAGTTGAGCACCTTCTGGATTTCCATCGACTTTTCCGGCGACAGGAACAGCTTGTCGCCGTTGACCGGGCTCTGGAAGGTGACGCCTTCCTCGGTGATCTTGTTCAGCGCGCCGAGGCTGAATACCTGGAAGCCGCCGGAGTCGGTGAGGATAGGCTTGTCCCAGCCGATGAACTGGTGCAGGCCGCCGAACTTCTCGATGATGTCGAGGCCGGGGCGCAGCCACAGGTGGAAGGTATTGCCGAGAATGATCTGGGCCTTGATGTCGTGCAGCTCGTGCGGGCTCATCGCCTTCACCGAGCCGTATGTGCCCACCGGCTGGAACACCGGGGTCTCGACCTTGCCGTGGTTCAGTTCTAGGGTGCCGCGGCGGGCGCCACCCGATGTCTTGTGCAGGGTAAACTTCAGCATGTGCTTGATAATAATGGCTGGAATCGGAAATTTAGCCGCGCAGTATACACCCCGCGTGCGGCTGGCGTGTGAGCTTTGCGCGCAAATGGCTTGCATTTGCCGGCGCCGGTTGGTAATATCGGCAGCCTTGATTGCAGGCACGTAGCTCAGTTGGTTAGAGCACCACCTTGACATGGTGGGGGTCGTTGGTTCGAATCCGATCGTGCCTACCAAATTCAGTTTGGAGTATTAAATGTTCAGAACTACCACCACCCGTATCTCGCGATAAAACCGAGCCATACGGGGTGCCTTTAAAATTAAAGGAATACTCCAAGCAAACCAAAAAGTGCGGCTCAAGCCGCACTTTTTTTTTGGATTTTTGTCGTCCACCTTCACTTTAAAGCTGGAGTTGCTATGCCTGACATTCGCCTGCCCGACGGTTCCATCCGTTCCTTCGACAAGCCGGTAACGGTGCACGAAGTGGCTGCGTCCATCGGTACCGGTCTTGCGCGCGCGGCGCTGGCTGGTCGCGTGGACGGCCAACTGGTTGACACTTCCTATCTGATTGCGGCCAACGTTGATCTGGCCATCATTACCGAGAAAGACGCGGACGGTCTGTCCATCATCCGTCACTCCACCGCCCACCTGCTGGCGTATGCGGTGAAAGAGCTGTTCCCGGAGGCGCAGGTCACCATCGGGCCGGAGATCGAAAACGGCTTTTACTACGATTTCGCCTACAAGCGTCCGTTCACGCCGGAAGACCTGGTGGCGATCGAGAAGAAGATGACCGAGTTGGCGAAGAAGGACATCCCGGTCGAGCGCTACGAGCTGCCGCGTGACGAGGCGATTGCCTACTTCAAGAGCATCGGCGAGGCGTACAAGGCCGAGATCATTGAGTCCATTCCGCAGGGTGAGGTGCTGAGCCTGTACCGCGAAGGCGAGTTCACCGACCTGTGTCGTGGCCCGCACGTGCCATCCACCGGCAAGCTGAAAGTGTTCAAGCTGATGAAGGTGGCCGGTGCCTACTGGCGCGGCGACAGCAACAACGAGATGCTGCAGCGTATCTATGGCACCGCCTGGCAGAAGAAGGAAGACTTGGAGCAGTACCTTTTCATGCTGGAAGAGGCGGAAAAGCGCGACCATCGCAAGCTCGGTCGCCAGCTGGACCTGTTCCACCTGCAGGACGAGGCGCCGGGCATGGTGTTCTGGCACCCGAAAGGCTGGGCGCTGTGGCAGAGCATCGAACAGTACATGCGCAAGACACTGACCGAAGCCGGCTACCAGGAAATCCGCACCCCGATGGTGATGGATCGCGTGCTGTGGGAAAAGTCCGGCCACTGGGAAAACTACCGTGAAGGCATGTTCACCACCGAGTCGGAAAAGCGCGACTACGCGGTGAAGCCGATGAATTGCCCGGGCCACGTGCAGGTGTTCAACCAGGGGTTGCGTTCCTACCGCGACCTGCCGATGAGGCTGGCCGAATTCGGTGCCTGTCACCGCAACGAGCCGTCCGGCGCGCTGCACGGCATCATGCGTGTACGCGGCTTCGTGCAGGACGATGCCCACATTTTCTGTACCGAAGAGCAGATCATCGAAGAGGCGCGTGCCTTCAACGAGCTGACCATGGCGGTGTACAAGCGCTTCGGTTTCGACAAGGTGGCGATCAAGCTGTCGTTGCGTCCGGAAAAGTACGCTGGCACGCTGGAAACTTGGGATCGTGCCGAAGAGGGTCTGCGCGAGGCGCTGCGTGCCTGTGGCGTGGAGTGGGAAGAGCTGCCGGGCGAGGGCGCGTTCTACGGTCCGAAGATCGAGTATCACATCAAGGACGCGCTGGGCCGTTCCTGGCAGTGCGGTACCCTGCAGCTGGACTACGTGTTGCCGGAGCGTCTCGGTGCCGAGTATGTCACCGAGGATAACGGCCGTGCCCGTCCGGTGATGCTGCACCGCGCGATTCTGGGTTCGCTGGAGCGCTTCATCGGTATCCTGATCGAAAACCACGCCGGTGTTTTCCCGCTGTGGCTGGCACCGGTGCAGATGGTGGTGATGAATATCACCAGCGCACAGGCCGATTATGCTGCGGATGTGGCAACCAGTTTGCGTAAACTGGGTTACAAAGTCGATCTTGACTTGAGAAACGAAAAGATCGGCTATAAAATCCGCGAGCACAGCCTGCAGAAGCTCCCTTACCAGGTCGTCATCGGCGACAAGGAAAAAGAGGGCGGGCTGGTGGCCGTACGTGCTCGCGGCGAGGATCTGGGTCAGATGACTCTGCAAGCCTTTGCCGACCACCTGCAAGCCGCGATGGCGCAGGTCTGAGTGCCTACGGGTACGATCACTAAACTACAGGAGTATTGGCTATAGCTCAGGAACGCGAACCACGGATCAATGGCGAAATTACCGCCCGCGAGATCCGTCTGGTAGGAGAAGAAGGCGAGCAGCTCGGTATCGTCAGTCTGCGTGAAGGTCTGGCGCTGGCGGAGGAACGCGACGTTGATCTGGTGGAGATTTCGCCGACGGCCCAGCCGCCGGTGGTCAAGCTGATGGACTACGGCAAGTACAAGTACGAGCAGTCCAAGAAGCGCCACGAAGCGAAGCAGAAGCAGAAGCAGATCCAGATCAAGGAAATCAAGTTCCGTCCGGGTACTGACGATGGCGACTACAACGTCAAGCTGCGTAACCTGATCCGCTTCCTCACTGAAGGTGACAAAGCCAAGGTAACCCTGCGTTTCCGTGGTCGTGAGATGGCTCACCAGGATATCGGTCTCGCGCTGCTCAAGCGCGTGGAAGCCGATTTGGCGGAAGTGGGTACGGTCGAGCAGTTCCCGCGACTGGAAGGCCGCCAAATGGTCATGATGATTGCCCCGAAAAAGAAATAATCGGGTATAATCATCGACTTCTTCACGGCAGGCTCGCCTGCCGTGTTGATTTTGTAGGCCGGTAACGGCCTGCAGCAAAAGCGTGACGCAGTGGTTTTAAGTGCCTTTGGCCACCCTGGGTCTAATCTAACGAAAATTCAGCAGGAGCATTCCATGCCGAAAATGAAAACCAAGTCGAGCGCGAAGAAGCGTCTCAAAGTATTGGGCAACGGTGGTGTCAAGCGCTCTATGGCGTTCAAGCGTCATATCCTGACCAAGAAAACCACCAAAACCAAACGTCAATTGCGCGGTACTGCCATGGTAGATAGCACCAACATGGCTTCCGTTCGCAAAATGATGCCCTACGCTTAAGGAGATAATTCATGCCACGCGTAAAACGCGGTGTAACCGCACGTGCTCGTCACAAGAAAATCTTAGCTCTGGCGAAAGGCTATCGCGGCCGCCGGAAGAACGTCTATCGCATCGCCAAACAGGCGGTGATGAAAGCCGGTCAGTACGCCTATCGCGACCGTCGCCAGAAAAAGCGTCAGTTCCGTCAACTGTGGATTGCTCGTATCAACGCCGCTTCGCGTGAAAACGGCCTGCCATACAGCAAGTTCATGAACGGCCTGAAGAAAGCGCTGATCGAAATCGACCGTAAGGTCCTGGCCGATCTGGCCGTGTTCGATAAGCCGGCATTTGCTCAAATCGTTGAAAAAGCAAAAGCCGCCCTCGCTTAAGCGCTGGATACTAAAAAGGGAGGCTGATGCCTCCCTTTTTTTTCGATCTTCCCCAAGATGGCTGACTCGAGCGCGCCCCGTTCCGGTCAGTTTTCTTACGCATACTGGTGCGACCCATGAGCAATGTTGACGTGATTCTCAAGGAAGGTCTGGCGGCACTCGATGCTGCTGCCGATCTCGTTGAACTGGAACAGGTCAAGGCCCGCTATCTTGGTAAAAGCGGTGCCCTGACCGAGCTGCTGAAGCAGCTGGGCAAACTGTCGCCCGAAGAGCGCAAGAGTGCCGGCGCAACCATCAACGCCGCCAAGCTGGCGTTCGAGACCCGTCATAACGAAGTGCGCGATGGCTTCAATGCCGCCAAGCTGGCCGCACAGTTGGCCGCAGAGTCGCTGGATGTGACCCTGCCTGGCCGTGGCATCTCGCCGGCCGGGCTGCACCCGGTGACGCTGACACTGGAGCGCATCACCGGCCTGTTTGCCACCATGGGCTTTGAAGTGGCCGACGGCCCGGAAATCGAAAGCGATTTCCACAACTTCCAGGCGCTGAATATTCCGGAAAACCACCCGGCGCGTGCGATGCAGGACACCTTCTATGTCGAAGGCGGCGACGTGCTGCGTACCCATACCAGCCCGATCCAGGTGCGCTACATGCTGGATAACCAGCCGCCGATCAAGATCGTGGCCCCGGGCCGCGTGTACCGCGTGGATTCCGACGCCACCCACTCGCCGATGTTCCACCAGATGGAAGGCCTGTGGATCGACCAGAACGTGAGCTTCGCCGACCTGAAAGCCACCATCACCGAGTTCCTGCGCCGCTTCTTCGAACGTGACGACATGCAGGTGCGCTTCCGTCCATCCTTCTTCCCGTTCACCGAGACCTCGGCCGAGATCGACGTGCTGGACGAGCAGGGTCGCTGGCTGGAAGTCGGCGGTAGCGGCATGGTGCACCCGAACGTGCTGCGCAATGTCGGCATCGACCCGGAAAAATACACCGGCTTTGCCTTCGGCATCGGCCTCGACCGCTTTGCCATGCTGCGTTACGGCGTGAACGACCTGCGCTTGTTCTTCGAGAACGATCTGACGTTCCTGAATCAATTCAACTGATCGCGACGGAGACTCATCATGCAATTTTCCGAACAATGGCTGCGCAGCCGCGTTAACCCGTCGCTGAGCACCGACCAGCTGTCCTACCTGCTGACCATGGCTGGCCTGGAAGTGGAAGAAGTCAACGCCGCCGCCCCCGCTTTCAGCGGCGTGGTGATTGGCGAAGTGAAAGAATGTGAAAAGCACGAAAACGCCGACCGCCTGCGTGTGACCAAGGTCGACGTGGGTACCGGCGAGCTGGTTCAGATCGTGTGCGGTGCGCCGAACGTGGCCGTGGGCGTGAAAGTACCCTGCGCGCTGCCAGGCGCCATCCTGCCGGGCGATTTCCGGATCAAACCGACCAAGATGCGCGGCGTGGAATCCGGTGGCATGTTGTGCTCCGGCAAGGAGCTGGGTGTGCCGGACGAGGTCGACGGCCTGATGCTGCTGCCGGCCGACGCGCCGGTAGGCCACAACATCCGCGACTATCTGGGTCTGGATGACAGCCTGTTCACGCTGAAAATCACGCCGAACCGTGCCGACTGCCTGTCCATCCGTGGCATCGCCCGCGAAGTGGCGGCACTGACCGGCAGCCCGCTGACGGCCTGGGACATCGCCGCCGTGGCGCCGCAAACCGATAGCAAGCTGGCGGTCGGCATCGCTGATGGCACACCGTGCGGCCGCTACGTTGGCCGCGTGCTGAAGAACGTCAACGCCGCCGCGCCGACGCCGGACTGGATGAAGCGCCGCCTGGAGCGTTCCGGCCTGCGTTCCATCTCCGCCATCGTCGACATCACCAACTACATCCTGCTGGAGCAGGGCCAGCCGATGCACGCGTTTGATCTGGACAAGATCGATGGCGGCATCACCGTGCGCATGGCTGAGGCCGGAGAGAAGCTGGTGTGCCTGAACGAAAAAGAAATCGAGCTGACGCCGGAGCTGATGGTGATCGCCGATGCCGCCAAGCCGCTGGCCATCGCCGGCATCATGGGCGGTCTCGACAGTGGCGTGACCACCGCCAGCCGCGACATCTTCCTGGAAAGTGCCTTCTTCCAGCCGGAAGCCATCGCCGGCAAGGCGCGTGCACTGGGTTTCGGTTCCGACTCCAGCTACCGCTACGAGCGTGGCGTGGATTTCGCGCTGCAGACCGAAGCCATCGAGCGCGCCACCGCGCTGGTGCTGGAGATCTGCGGTGGTGAGCCCGGCCCGCTGACCGAAACTGTGTCGGCGCTGCCGGCACGCGCCAGTGTGGCGGTGCGTACCGCTCGCGTTGCCAAGGTACTGGGCATCACCTTGGGCGCAGACGAGATTGCCACCATCTTCACTCGCCTCGGCTTGTCGTTCGAGCAGAATGCCGATGGTTTTGTGGTCAGCGCGCCGAGCTTCCGCTTCGATATCGCGATCGAGGAAGACCTGATCGAGGAAATCGCCCGCGTCTACGGCTACGACAATATCCCGGCCAATGCCCCGGTCGCCGCGCAAACCATGCTGCCGCAGCCGGAAGGCCTGCGCGTGCGCAGCGAAGTACGCCGCCTGCTGGCCGGCCGTGATTTCCAGGAAATCGTCAGCTACGCCTTCGTGGAAGAGAAGTGGGAGCGCGATTTCGCCGGCAATACCAACCCGGTACGCCTGATCAACCCGATTGCCAGCCAGATGAGCGTGATGCGCTCCAGCCTGATCGGCGGTCTGGTGGATACCCTTGCGGCCAACCTTAACCGCAAGCACAGCCGCGTGCGCGTGTTCGAGATCGCCCGCGTGTTCCACAAACAAGCCGACGGTAGCGTGCAGCAGCCGGAAGTGGTCGCCGGTCTGGCGCACGGCAGCCGTGTCGACGAGCAGTGGGGCAGCAAGGCCGAGCGCGTCGATTTCTACGACATCAAGGCCGACGTCGAGGCGCTGCTGTATCCGCGCGTCGCCGAATACCGCAAGGCCGCCCATCCGGCTTTCCACCCCGGCCGCTGTGCCGAAGTGCTGCTGGACGGCGCCGTGGTCGGCGTGCTGGGCGAGCTGCACCCGCAGTGGGTACAGGCCTACGGCCTGAGCAACGCGCCGGTCCTGTTCGAGCTGGCGGTCGAAGCGGCCGAGCAGGTTGGCCGCGTCAAGCTGGCGCCGGTCAGCAAGTTCCAGCCGGTACGCCGTGACTTGGCGCTGGTGGTGGCGGAAGAGGTGAGCGCCGCCACGCTGCAGCAGGCGATGCTGGCGGTGGCGCCCGAATTCGTGCGCGAGCTGGCGCTGTTCGATCTCTACCGCGGCAAGGGCGTGGACGAGGGCAAGAAGAGCCTCGCATTCCGCATCGTGCTGCAGGCGGCCGACCGCACCTTGGTCGACGATGAAGTCGAGCAAGCGGTGGCCGCAATGCTGGCGGCCGCCGAAGCGGCCGGTGCCGTACTGCGCGCCTGATCCATCCCTGTTGGCCACCCGCATAGCGGGTGGCGTTTTATCTGATGTTGTAGTGAGGAATTGTCATGACTTTGACCAAAGCCGAGTTGGCCGATCTGTTGTTCGACAAGGTGGGCCTGAACAAGCGCGAAGCCAAGGACATGGTGGAGTCGTTCTTTGAAGAAATCCGCTCCACCCTGGAAACGGGCACCAGCGTCAAACTGTCCGGTTTCGGTAATTTCCAGTTGCGCGACAAGCCGCAGCGCCCGGGGCGTAACCCGAAAACCGGCGAAGAGATTCCCATCACCGCCCGACGCGTGGTAACTTTCCATGCAAGTCAGAAACTCAAGGGAATGGTTGAACAACATCATGCAAATACCCAAGGCTGAGCTTCCTGCCATTCCGGCCAAACGCTATTTCACCATCGGTGAAGTCAGCGAGCTGACCGGCGTCAAGCAGCATGTACTGCGCTATTGGGAGCAGGAGTTTTCCGAGCTGCGCAACGTCAAGCGCCGCGGCAACCGTCGCTACTACCAGCACCGCGAGGTCTTGCTGGTACGTCGCATCCGTTCCCTGCTCTACGACGACGGTTTTACGCTGCATGGCGCCCGTCAGCGCCTGGAAGGCGATCAGCCGGCACCGGCCACCGCCGGCGAAGTGCGCAAGGAGCTGCAGGCCATCCTGGACTGGCTGGATCTGAGCCTTGGCAAAGACTGAATAACTGTTTATAATTTTTGCCTTGAGTCGGAGTGTGGCGCAGCCCGGTAGCGCACTTGCATGGGGTGCAAGGGGTCGAAGGTTCGAATCCTTTCACTCCGACCAAAAAATCATTCGAAGGCCACTTGCTTGCAAGTGGCCTTTATCATTTGTTCTCAATATCGCTTTCTCCGTCTCAGTCACCGGGAGCCGCCATCATGATCGCCACGCCGTGTATCGGAGTCTGCTCCACCGCCGTTGGCGACGAGGTCTGCTTCGGCTGCGGCCGGAGTTTTGCCGAGGTCTCCAACTGGCTGGCGCTTGATGATGGCCAGCGTGCCGCCATCCAGGCGCAGCTGTCACGGCGCAAGGTCTGGCTGCAGATGGCGATGCAGAGCGGTGGCCGGCTGCAGGCGATCCAGCCGGCGCAGCAGCAGGCCACGCTGGCGCTGACGCCGTCGCTGCTGGTCACCCTGGGTTGGCCGCAGCAACGGCAGGGTCGCGGCTATGTGCCGCTGCTGACCCACGACGGCCGCAGCTATCTGCTGCCGGTATACCGCGATGACTGGCTGCGCCTGTTCTGGGACTGCCTGTTTGATGTCGACTGCGCGCCGTTGAACTGAGCGTTCCTTGTCTTCGCCTGCCGATCGGCGGCAAGATAGCGACTCGATCGGGAGCAGGGGGATGCCGCATGGCGCAGGACAGCAGCTTGAGTTCATTCTGGGACAGCCGTTACCAGCAGCAGGTGACACCGTGGGAGAGCGGTCAGCTGCCGGCCGGGTTCGCCGCGCTGGTGCAGACGCTGCTGCCGCTGGCGCATTCGGTGTTGCTGCCCGGTTGCGGCAGCGGCTACGAGGTCGCCTACCTGCAGCGCCAGGGCTTACAGGTGGCCGCGATCGACTTCAGCGCCGAGGCGGTGGCGCGGGCGCGGGAGCAGCTCGGACCGCTGGCGTCACTGGTGCGGCAGGCCGATTTTTTCAGTGACGAGGTCGACGGCAGCTGGGACTGGGTGTACGAGCGCGCCTTCCTGTGCGCGTTGCCGCCACCGCGCTGGCCGGCCTATGCCGAAAAAATGGCGCGGCTGGTGAAGCCGGGCGGTTATCTCGCCGGCTACTTCTTCTTGCGGCCAACCTTGAAAGGTCCGCCCTTCGGTGCTGCGCTGACCCAGCTGCAGGCACTGTTCCAGCCCTGGTTCACCCTGCACCAGCAAACCCCGGTGAGCGGCTCCTTGCCGGTGTTCGCGCCGGACGAGTATTGGCTGTGCTGGCAGCGATCCGATGCACACTTGACGACGGTCATTTGATTTAAGATGGCCGCTGTATTTTTCTACAGAAACAGTGTAAAAACGACCGACAATAAGTGCAGATAGGCACGCGTGCTAGCAACAGGAGACATGAAGGATGAATTGGTTCTGGCGGACTTATTACCTGATGGAAAAATCGTTCTGGAACTCGCTGACCAAGAAACTGTGCAGCTTTTTCTTCATCAGCCTGTTTCAATTGATCCTGATTGCCTACGTTTACCTGGCACTGGACGACATCCGCCAGCTGGTCGGCGGCCAGGAGCTGACCGAGCCGATCCGCCAGCAGATCTTCTCGCTGCTGGACAAGACCATGATCTGGTCGTTTGCCATCTGGTGCGTGTCGCTGGTGTTCATCGCCTTCATGGTCTGGTATCTGCGCTTCCTGATCGTGCGGCCATTGCAGATGATCATCGCCATCTTCCGCGAGATCGGTGCCGGCGAGGGCGACCTGTCACGCGAGATCCCGACCATCACCTACGACGAGATCCGCGACCTGTCGCTGTCCTATAACGAATTCCTGAAGAAGATGCGCGAGATCATCAGCAATGTGCGCATCATGACCATCCGCATCGCGATGGATTCCACCCGCACGCGCAAGAACATCGGCGAATCGCTGAGCAGCGCCAAGCAGCAGGCGGAGCTGGCCAGCCAGGTGCGTGACTCCAGCGACAAGACCACCGCCGGCATCAACCAGGTGTCGGCCGAAACGCAGTCGATTTCCACCACCACTGTCGGCAACCTGGCGATGGCGCGCGAGTCCTACGCCGAGTTGCAGGACGCCGCAACGCGGATAGGCGAGATCAGCGGCCGCGTCGGTGCCTTCAACACCACCGTGGTGGAGCTGAACAACCGCTCGGCCAGCATCAAGACCATCGTCGACCTGATCAAGGACATCTCGGAACAGACCAACCTGCTGGCGCTGAATGCGGCGATCGAGGCGGCACGCGCCGGCGAATCCGGTCGCGGTTTTGCGGTGGTGGCCGACGAGGTGCGCAAGCTGGCGGAGCGGGTGCGGGTAGCGACCGAGGAAATCTCCGGCAATATCGACGGCATGCTCAATCTGGTGTCGCACACTCAGGAGGCGACCGCGCGCATCAATACCGATACCGCGCAGGCGCTGGACGTGGTCAATCGTTCCTCGCAGCACTTCGGCCGCATGATGAGCGATTTTGAAAACATGGCCAGCGGCCTGACCGAAATCGCCGGCACCATGGAGCTGTTTGCCGGCACCAACCTGCAGGTCAACCGCAATGTCTCGGAAATCCACGGCCTGAGCACGGTGGTGTCCACGCACCTGGCGCAGTCGGAAGACGTGTCGGTGAAGCTGTCGGTGGCGGCGGAGCAGGTGCAGGAGCTGGTGTCGCGCTTCGTGATCGGTGAGGGCGAGCTGGATGCGGTGATCGGCGTTGCCCGGCACGCCCGCGATAACCTGGCGGAAATGCTGGAGCGGGCGCAGGGCGAGGGCCTCAACATCTTTGACCAGCGCTACCAGCCGATTCCCGGCTCCAATCCGGCGAAATTCCATACCGCCTACGACGACAAGTTGGCACCGGCATTGCAGAAGATCTACGACCAGGTGGTGCAAAAGACCAATGGCGGCCGTTTCTGCCTGCTGGTCGATACCAACGGCTATGCGCCGACGCACAACAGCTTCTATTCCAAGCCGTTGACCGGCGACCTGCAGCAGGATCTGGTCGGCAGCCGCGACAAGCGCATCTTCAACGATCCGACCGGCATCAAGTCGGCGAAGAACACCCAGCCCTTCCTGTTGCAGACCTATATGCGCGACACCGGCGAGATCCTGTCGGAGATTGCGTTGCCGATCCGGCTGGCTGGCCGGCACTGGGGCGCGATCCGCGTCGGTTTCGACCCGTCGGCGCTGCTGCAGGCGGACTGACACACTGCCCATGACAAAACGCCCGGATCGTGACGATCCGGGCGTTTTGTTTGGCTGCGTGTTCCGGGCCTAGTGCTTGCGGTGGCAGGCATTGGGACAGCTGGCGCAGCGCTCGGACAGGCCGACACACTCCAGCGACTGCTTCAGCGAGCACACCGAGCGACGGCAGGCGATGAAACGGATGTTCTCCTCGTTGGCCAGCTGGCGGAAATGCTTCATCACGTTGTGGCCGAGGAAATCGGTGAACAGGATCAGCAGGTCGGTGCCTGCCGGCAGGCGATCCACCTTGCGCTGGTGCGAGCTGTTGCGCCCGCTGAGGTGCTTGTTGATGGAAATACCGAAGTTGTCCAGTACGCCAGGAATATTGCCCAGTGTATCGGCGCCGACCAGCATTGCATTCATGATGAGACCTTTCACTGTATTTTTAACAATGATATTTATTCTCATTTGCAAATGCAACTCAAAGTTGCATGGTCGGCGCCAACGTTGCATTTATGCCAAAGCAGTAGCCTAGAACTCCTTGCCGGCCAGCCAGATCGACCAGATCAGCCACAGGCTGTTGAAGAACGCCACCATGAAGCCGAGAAAGCCGAACAGCGGCAGGCCGAACAGTGTCGGGCCGCCATCCACCGTCATCACGATCGAGGAGCCGATGATCAGGCAGCCGGTGACGATGCCCATCGTCAGCCGGTTGACGCTCTTGTCCAGCTGGTGACCGAACTGCTCCAGCCGCTTCAGGTCGAGATTGATGCGGAACTTGCCGTGCTTGATGTCGCGGCCGATGCGGATGATGTCGCGCGGCAGGCTGGCCAGCATGGCGAAGCCGTCGCTCAGCGTTTCGCGGCCGCGCTTGAGTAGTGCCTCCGGACGGTAGCGTTCGATGATCAGCTTGCGCACGAACGGGGTGAGGTGTTCCACCAGCTGGAATTGCGGCTCCAGCTGCCGGCCCAGCCCCTCCAGCGTGATCAGCGCCTTGAACAGCATCGCCATGTCCGCTGGCAGCAGGATGCCGTGGTTGCGGATCAGCGCCATCAGGTCGTTGATCAGCTGCGACATGTTGAGGTCTTTCAGCACCACGTGATCGTACTGGAAGAAAATCTCGCCGATGTCCTCGGCAAACTGTTCCTCGTCCACCGGCACGCTGCCGGTCCAGCCTATCAGTACCCCCATCATTGCGTGCTCGTCGCGCTGCGCCATCGCCGCCAGCAGGTCGACGATCTCGTCGCGGCGACGGTGCGACAGGCGGCCAACCATGCCGAAGTCGATGAAGGCGATGCGGTCTTCCGGCAGGAAGATGACGTTGCCGGGGTGCGGGTCGGCGTGGAAATAGCCGTTGAGCAGGATCATCTTCAGCACCGCGTCGGCGCCACGTCGCGCCAGCAGCGACGGATCCAGCCCTGCCGTCGGCAGCGCGCTGACCGGTGAGGCACTGAAACCGTCGATGAAGTCCTGCACGTTGACGTCGGCACGGGTGTACTCCCAGTACACCTTGGGAATGCGGATATAGGGATCCTCGGCAAAGTCGCGGGCAAAGCGCTCCATATTGCGGGCTTCGGCGGCCAGATCCAGCTCGCGCTTCAGTGAGCGGGCAAACTGCGCCACGATGTCGGACGGCATGAAACGGCGCGCGTCGGGGAACTCCAGCTCGATCAGATGGGCCAGATGCTCCAGGATGCGTAAGTCGGCGTCGACTTTCTGCACGATGCCGGGGCGGCGCAGCTTGACCACCACCTCGCTGCCGTCGTGCAGCGTGGCGCGGTGCACCTGTGCGATGGAGGCCGAACCGATCGGCACCATGTCGAAGCGGGCGAACAGTGTCTCCGGCGCCTCTCCCAGCACTTGTTGCAGGTAGGGCGCCAGCAGTGCCTCCGGTATCGGCGGCACGGTATTTTGCAGCTTTTCGAATTCATTGATCCATTCCGGCGCGAACAGGTCGACGCGGGTAGACAGGATCTGGCCCAGCTTGATGAAGGTAGGGCCCAGTTCCTCGAAGGCGAGACGGACGCGGATGGGGGCGGGGATGGCGTCGGCGCTGTCCGGCAGACGCAGGTTGAACCACTCGCCGGCCTTTTCCACCGCCGCCGGCAGCCGCAAGCGCTGCACGAATTCACCCAGTCCGTGCTTGAACAGCACCGCGCTGATTTCGCGCAGGCGGGGCAAGTCGCGCATGGCTATCAATGTTTCTCTGAGCATTTTTTCTGACCCGTTATGACGGCTTTACAGTGCCGGTTCGCTTCGTTACAGTGCAAGCCTATGAAATTGCATCTTCACCTGTTTGCCATCATTTTGGCCGGATTTATGTCGTTTGCCCATGCCGAACCGGAATCCGGGGTGGGCAATAAGCCGAATCTGGGTATTTTCGCCGATCCGATTGCCCAGTTTGCCGCGCCTGGCGAAGAAGCCGTGGGTGACCTGCTGCTGCAGGCGATGAGCCTGATGGGCGTGGCCTACCGTTTTGGCGGCAGCAGTCCGGAAACCGGCCTCGACTGTTCCGGTTTCATCCAGTACGTATTCCGCAAGTCCCTGCGCGTCAACCTGCCGCGCACTTCGGCCGAGATGGCGCGCGCCGGTCGCGTGATCGAGCGCGACGAGCTGGCGCCGGGTGACCTGGTGTTTTACAACACGCGCGGTTTCCAGTATTCCCACGTCGGCCTCTATCTGGGCGGCAACAAGTTCATCCATTCGCCCCGCACCGGCAAGTCGGTGGAGGTGGTCAACATGGCCAACAGCTACTGGTCGCAGCGCTTCAACGGCGCCCGGCGGGTGAACCGTGGCGGTAGCGAGTGGAAAGAGCCGGTGACGGCGCGCGTGGCGAACGACAGGCCGCCAGCGGAGAAAAAGCTGGCCGAGAAGAAAGTGGCCGAGAAAAAAACTACCGACAAGAAATCGGCCGACAAGCCGGTAGCGGAGAAGAAGGGCAGGAGCAGTACCCGCGCCGAACGGCGTAAGGCGGCGCGCGAGCAGGAAGCGGAGCGCAAGACCGCCAGCCGCAAGAAAAGCGAGCAGAACCCGCGCAAAAAGAAAAAACCGGACTGAACGGACGGAACATTTCGGGATGGCGACTATCCATCCCCTTTTAGCTTGCAGCCCGGATTGCGGGCTGCAGGCTTTTTCAGCAAGGTAAAACAGTCATGAGTTTGCAACTTCCCACCTGGTATGCCCCGGACGGCAGCGTGGTGTCCTGCACCGAGAAGATCAAGGTGATGACGGAAAATCTGCAGGAACTGGGCCAGATGGCGCAGGACGCGTTCGAGGACGCCATCCTGATGGGCTGCGATGAACAGCAGGTGCGCGCGTTCCTGGTGGACATGATGCAGCGCCTGGAAAACCCCTACCAATCCTGAGCCCCCCAATTCTGAGCAAGGTATCGATGTCTTTTCCTTTCGAGATGTTTGTCGGGCTGCGCTACCTGCGCGCGCGGCGTCGTAACGGTTTTATTTCCTTCATCTCGCTGATGTCGGTGCTGGGCATCGCGCTGGGGGTGGCCGCGCTGATCGTGGTGCTGTCGGTGATGAACGGCTTCCAGCAAGAGATTCGCGGCCGCATGCTGTCGGTGGTGTCGCACGTCGAGGTCGGCAGCTACGACGGCCGCGTCGCCGGCTGGCCAACGTTGGCCGCAAACCTGACGCAGCAGCCGCACGTGCTGGCCGCCGCGCCCTACGTCAATGCCCAGGGCCTGTTGTCCAGCGGTGGCTCGGTCCGCGGCGCCATGGTGCGCGGCATCGTGCCACAGCAGGAAGACAAGGTCATCGACCTCGGCCAGCAGATGCAGCGCGGCAAGCTGACCGACCTGCAGCCGGGCAAGTTCGGCATTCTGCTCGGTTACGAGCTGGCGCGGGCGCTGGGGGTAGAGGTGGGCGACAAGGTGACGCTGATCACGCCGCAGGGCAATGTCACCCCCGCCGGCATGATGCCGCGCCTGAAGCAGTTCACCGTCACTGGCGTGTTCAAGATCGGCATGTTCGAGTACGACTCGTCGCTGGCGATGATCCACCTGCGCGACGCGCAGGTGCTGTTCCGCATGGGGCAGGACGTATCCGGCGTGCGCCTGAAGCTGGACGACCCGCTGCAGGCGCCGCAGGTCAAGGCGGCGCTGAATGGCCAGCTGGCGGCCAACCAGGTGGCCAGCGACTGGACCGACATGAACAGCAACTACTTCCGCGCGGTGCAGATCGAGAAACGCATGATGTTCATCATCCTGACGCTGATCGTGGCGGTGGCGGCGTTCAACCTGGTGTCGACGCTGGTGATGGTGGTCACCGACAAGCAGGCCGACATCGCCATCCTGCGCACCCTGGGCGCCAGCCCGGCCAGCATCATGCAGATTTTCATGATCCAGGGCTCGGTGGCCGGCGTGCTCGGCACCCTCAGTGGCGTTGCCGGCGGCCTGCTGCTGGCCTTCAACCTGGACGTGATCCTGCCGGCGATCGAAAGCGTGCTCGGCATGCGCCTGCTGTCCAGCGAGGTATACCTGATCGACTACCTGCCGTCCGAGGTGCAGCTGTCGGACGTGGTCACCATTGCCGTCATTTCCCTGGTGTTGTCGCTGCTGGCAACGCTGTATCCAAGCTGGCGCGCGGCGCGTACCCGCCCGGCGGAGGCACTGCGTTATGAGTGAAGTCCTGTCCTGCCGCGATCTGGGGCGTATCTACCGCGAAGGCGAGCTCGACGTCAGCGTGCTCGCCGGTATCAACCTGTCGGTGCAGCAAGGCGAGCGCCTGGCCATCGTCGGCGCCTCCGGCTCCGGCAAGAGCACGCTGCTGCACCTGCTGGGCGGGCTGGACCGCCCGACCAGCGGCGAGGTGCTGCTGATGGGGCAGCCGATCGGCAGCCTGTCCGAGCAGAAGCTGGGCGAGCTGCGCAACCGTAGCCTCGGCTTTGTCTACCAGTTCCACCACCTGCTGCCGGAATTCAGCGCGCTGGAAAACGTGATGATGCCGCTCTTGATCCGGCGCACGCCGCGCCACGAAGCCGCGGCAGCGGCGCAGGCGATGCTGGCGCGCGTCGGCCTCGGCGCGCGGCTGCA
>NZ_LFDT01000027.1:0-42991 GCF_001037925.1 Vogesella sp. EB
CAGCGAGATCAGCGCCGAGCCGGGCATGGTGGTGGCCGCCGGCCAGGTGGTCGCCCGCCTCGCCGCCGACGGCGCGCGCGAGGTGCTGTTCCAGGTGCCGGAAAACGCGCTGGAACGGGTGCGCCGCGCCAGCGGCTTCAAGGTGTCGCTGTGGGCCGACGGCCGCGAACTGGATGCCAGCCTGCGCGAGCTGGCCGCCGACGCCGACCCGGCCACCCGCACCTACGCCGCGCGGCTGCAGCTGGCCGCCAGCGACGACAGCGTGCGGCTGGGCATGACCGCGCGCATCAGCGCGCTGGCCGCCAGCGGCCAGCCGCGCGCCATCCGCCTGCCGCACAGCGCCATTCTCGACGAGAACGGCAAGCACTACGTGTGGCTGATCGACGGCAGCAACAAGGTTGGCCGCAAGGCGGTGCAGGTCGCCCGCCTCGACAGCCAGGGCGTGACACTGCAGTCCGGCCTTGCCGGCGGCGAGAAAGTGGTCACCGCCGGTGTTCACCTGCTGCGCGACGGCCAGCGCGTCAGCCTGCTGCAGCAATAAGGGACGGCGACGATGAAAAAAATCAACCTGTCGGAATGGGCGCTGCGCAACGGCTCGCTGGTGCAGTACCTGATGGTGGTGCTGATGGTGGCCGGGCTGTTCGCCTACACCCAGCTGGGACAGAAGGAAGATCCGGAATTCACCTTCAAGGCGATGATGGTGCGCGTGCTGTGGCCCGGCGCCACCGCGCTGGAGACCGAGCAGCAGGTCACCGACAAGATCGAGAAGAAGCTGCAGGAAATGGGCGAGCTAGAGTACGTGAAGAGCTACACCAAGCCGGGCGAGGCGCTGCTGATCCTGTCGATCCGCGAGGACGTGCCGCCGAAGAACGTGCAGCAGCTGTGGTACACGGTGCGCAAGAAGCTCGGCGACATCAAACACACCCTGCCCACCGACATCCGCGGCCCGTTCTTCAATGATGAATTCGGCGACACCTTCGGCAACATCTACGCCTTTACCGGCGACGGCTTCAGCTACGAGGAGGTGCGCCGCTACGTCGATGGCGTGCGCCAGGAGATCCTGCGCCTGCCCGACGTCGGCAAGGTCGACCTGATCGGCGAGCAGGAAGAGCGCATCTACGTGACACTGTCCAACGCCAAGCTGGCGGCGCTGCAGCTGGACGCGCGCACCATCTGGAGCGCGCTGGCGGAGCAGAACGCGATGACGCCGGCCGGCAATTACGACACCGCCAGCGACCGCATCTGGGTGCGCGTCTCCGGCAGCTACGGCTCGGTGGCGGCCATTGCCGACACCCCGCTCAGCGCCGGCGGCAAGAGCTTCCGCCTCGGCGACATCGCCACCGTCGAGCGCCAGTTCGTCACCCCGCCGTCGTTCGGCATGCGTTTTGACGGCAAGCCGGCGCTTGGCCTCGCCATCAGCATGAAGCAGGGCGGCGACGTGCTGAAACTGGGTAACAACCTGCAGCTGCTGATGCAGGAGGTACAGAACAAGCTGCCGGTCGGCATGCAGATCCACTCGGTGTCCGACCAGCCGCAGGTGGTGAAGAACGCGGTCGGCGAATTCATGAAGGTGCTGATCGAGGCGGTGGTGATCGTGCTGGCGGTGTGCTTCCTCAGCCTGGGCGTGCGCAACGGCATCGTGGTGGCGCTGTCCATCCCGCTGGTGCTGGCGATGACCTTCCTCGCCATGTACCTGCTGGGTATCGACCTGCAGCGCATCTCGCTCGGCTCGCTGATCATCGCGCTGGGCCTGCTGGTCGACGACGCCATCATCGCGGTGGAAATGATGGCGCTGAAGCTGGAACAGGGCTGGAACAAGTTCCAGGCCGCCACCTTTGCCTATACCAGCACCGCCTTCCCGATGCTGACCGGCACCCTGCTCACCGCGGCCACCTTCCTGCCGGTGGGCATGGCCAGGTCCAACGCTGGCGAGTACGTGTTCAGCCTGTTCTCGGTGGTCAGCATCGCGCTGCTGCTGTCGTGGATCGTGGCGGTGGTGTTCGTGCCCTACCTCGGCTACAAGCTGCTGCCGGAGCACCACGCCGGCAATGCGCACGACGACGTCTACCACAAGCCGTTCTACCTGCGCTTCCGCGCCACGGTGGAGTGGTGCCTCGACCACCGCAAGACGGTGATCGCGCTGACCGCGGCCGCGTTCATCCTGTCGCTGGTGGCGTTCAAGCTGTTCGTGCAGCAGCAGTTCTTTCCCTCCTCCAACCGCGTCGAGCTGATGGTGGACATGTGGCTGCCGCAGGGCGCCAGCTACCAGGCCACCGAGGCCGAGGTACGCAAGCTGGAGGCGCTGATCAAGGACGATAAACACGTGGTCAGCACCACCGCCTACGTCGGCGGCGGCAGCCCGCGCTTCTACCTGCCGCTGGACCAGCAGCAGCAGCACCTCAACTACGCGCAGCTGATGGTGATGACGCAGGACGAAAAGGTGCGCGAAGACGTCAAGCACAAGCTGGAAACGCTGTTCGAACGTGACTTCCCGATGGTGCGCGGCCGCGTCACGCGGCTGGAGAACGGCCCGCCGGTCGGCTACGCGGTGCAGTTCCGCGTGATGGGCGAGGACCACGCCAAAGTGCGCAGCATTGCGGCCAACGTTGAGACGCTATTGCGCGCCCATCCCGGCGCCCGTCACATCAACATCGACTGGGGCGAGCAGGTGAAGTCGCTGCGGGTGGAAATCGACCAGGACAAGGCGCGCGTGCTGGGGGTTTCCAGCCAGTCGCTCAGCCGCCAGCTGCAGTTGCTGATCAGCGGCAGCACCGTCAGCGAATGGCGTGAAGGCGACCGCAGCATCGGCATCGTGGCGCGATTGGACAACGCCGGCCGCGAGCAGGTGGAGGCGCTGGGCAGCTTGATGGTGCAGACCGCCAGCGGCAAGTACGTGCCGGTGGCGCAGCTGGGCAGCATCAGCTACCAGCCGGAGGAAAGCATCATCTGGCGCCGCAACCGGCTGCCGACGGTGACGGTGCGCGCCGATGCCGCCGACGGCGTGCAGGCGGCCGACATCTCCAAGGCGCTGTGGCCCAAGCTGCAGCAGCTGGAGAAGACGCTGCCGCTGGGCTACCACATCGAGCTGGGCGGCTCGCTGGAAGCCAGCCAGAACTCGCAGGGCGCGATCGCCAAGGTGACGCCGCTGATGCTGATCGTCGTGCTGACGCTGCTGATGATCCAGCTCGGCAGCTTCCAGCGCACGCTGCTGGTGGTGCTGACCGCGCCGCTGGGCCTGATCGGGGTCACGCTGACGCTGATCCTGTTCGGTGCGCCGTTCGGCTTTGTCGCGATGCTGGGGGTGATCGCGCTGTTCGGCATGATCATGCGCAACTCGGTGATCCTGGTCGACCAGATCGAAACCGACATCGGCGAGGGCATCGACCGCTTCGAGGCCATCGTCGGCTCCACCGTGCGCCGCTTCCGCCCGATCATGCTCACCGCGCTGGCGGCGATCCTGGCGATGATCCCGCTGTCGCGCAGCACCTTCTGGGGGCCGATGGCGGTGGCGATCATGGGCGGCCTGCTGGTGGCCACCGTGCTGACGCTACTGTTCCTGCCGGCGCTGTACGCGCAGTGGTTCGGCGTCAAGCGCCCGCAAACAAATTAATCAATCCCGAGTGAAGCCGCTACCGGAATTGGGTAAGGTAGAGGCTTCACCGCTTTCATGATGCAACCGGAATGCCCACTATGAAGCTCATCCGCACCCTAGGCCTTGGCGCCCTGCTCGGCAGCGCCCTCGCCGCCCCGGCCCACGCCTTCGACCTGCTGCAGGCGCTGCATGCCGCGCGCCAGTACGATGCCGGCTACGCCAGCGCCAGCGCCGCCAACCGTGCCGGGGCCGAAAAGGCGGTCCAGGGCCGCGCGCTGCTGCTGCCCAGCGTCGGGCTGAGCGCCGCCAGCACCCAGACCAAGCCGCTGCAACCGGCGGCCGGCAACTACCGCAGCGACAGCCTCGGCGTGCAGCTGACGCAACCGCTGTTCGACACCGCCAGCTACAGCGGCTACCAGAAGGGCAAGATCGCCAGCACCGTGGCGCAGCTGCAGTTCGACGCCAGCGGCCAGCAACTGGTGATCGACGTCGCAAAGGCCTACTTCGACGCGCTGCTGGCCGAGGACGTGCTCAACGTCACCCGCGCCACCAAGAGCGCCTACGAGCGCCAGCTGGCACAGGCGCGCAAGGCGTTCGAGGTCGGCACCGCCACCATCACCGACACCCACGAAGCACAGGCCGGCTACGACGCCGCCACCGCCCAGGAAATCGCCGCCCTCAGCGACCTCGACCTCAAGCGCAACGCGCTGGCGCAGCTGACCGGCCTCAACCCGGAAAGCATCCGCCGCCTGCGCGACAAGCCACAACTGAGCGCCGCCGACCTCGGCACGCTGGAGACGTGGACGCAACGCGCACAGCAGAACAGCCTGGCGCTGCAGCTGCAACAGCAGCAGCTGGCGCTGGCCGAAAAGAACCTGGACGAAGCGCGCGGCAAGCACCTGCCCACGGTCAGCCTCAACGCCGGCTACAGCCACAACCGCAGCACCGATGCCAGCAGCGTCGCCAGCGGCCGCGACACCACGCGCGGCAGCAGCCTCGGCCTCAGCCTGACACTGCCGCTGTACGCCGGTGGTGCCATCGACTCGCAAGTGACCGAAGCCGCGGCCAACCGCGACAAGGCACGCGAGGACCTGGAAGTCATCCGCCGCCAGAACGCGCAGAACGTGCGCCGCAGCTGGCTGGGCGTCAGCAACGGCGCGGCGCTGGTCAAGGCACAGGAACAGCTGCTGGTCTCCGCCAAGAGCAAGCTTGACGCCACCCGCCTCGGCAAGGACGTCGGCGTGCGCACCAACCTCGACCTGCTCAACGCGGAAAAGGACTACCAGGACGCCATCCGCGCGCTGGCGCAGGCACGCTACAACTTCCTGCAGGCGCGACTGGCGCTGGCACAGGCTGCCGGCACACTGGACGACCAGGTGGTGGAAGAGGTCAACCGTTTCTTCTGACGCCTGTTTACTGCGGACGGAGCACCAAAACATTGCGGCCAACCTTGAGCAAGGTTGGCCGCAATCACAACGGCGTATGGGCCGACTCGAGGTTGTTCGGATCAGTCGCTATCGGCAGGTAGTACCCTAACTGTGCGGCAGCAAGTCTTCGATGGCACGCACAACATCCGCTACCGGAATATGGGCAACCTGCCAGTCCTGTTCGGAACCGGAGGTCAGCACCCGGTGCGGCACCTGCCACGGATACCAATGCTTGGTCTTCTTTTCCAGATGCTCGAACAGGCCAACCACGCTGGCCCCGCTCCCTGCCGCGAGATGCAGACCGCCGCCATCCGAACACACCGCCAGATCGGCACAAGAAAATGCTGCCATCAACTCCTTGACCGTCCGGGTGGGATAAAACACCAAACGCTCGTGCTCCGGGAACTGGCTGCGAATGTAATCCGCTTTCTCATCATCCCCCGGATGACGAGGATCATCGGCGGCGCCTGGCGCCCACAACAACAGGAAATCCACGTCCCGCGACAAGCAGGTACGGATCACCTCGCAAAAATGCTCGACTGCCCAGACCCGGCTGTTCTCGCGGGCACTGATGTGCAAGGCGATAACCGGGCGCTGCCTGGTGGAAAAACGTCGGGCCAAGACATCAGGCACCACAACAGCAGGCAAATTCAGCCTGCCAGGAGCTTGAGTCACACCAAGCGGTAACAAAAGTTCGGCAAGACACTCTACTTCATGACGGAATACATGATCCCGCGTGAAGGGGATCGGGTAGTCCACGATGCCATCATAGTCTGTCCCCTCCGACACAAAACTGATCACATGTTTCGGTCTGGCGGCCTTTGCCAGACGTACGGCATTCTTGGGATAACCCGAGCCGGCCACAATCGCGTAATCAAAATGCTCGCGCCGCAACGCAAGGTAGGTCATCAGCTTGCGCCAGATTACCCGCACAACCGAATCCCCCGCTCCGCGGTGCTTCAGTTTGGTATAGAAGTACACGCCATCCAGCAGCGGGTGCCCATCCAGCACGTCCTTGTTGTAGTCATTGACCAGTGCATAGATTGCTGCTTGCGGATATTTTTCACGCAGAGCTGCTATCAATGGCGTGGTACAAACCAGATCGCCAATATTGTCACGGCGTATCACCAAAATCTTCATGCCAGTTTTCCCGAAGAAGAGCCGGAACGGAGCACCACCTGCGACAGCAGCATGCCTGCCAGCATCATCAGTAACACCGCATTTGCCCACATGCCATTGGCAAACCCCACCAGCAAGAAGGCCGGGATGATGACCAACAGACTGCTGGCAACCGGATGGCGTACCGTCTGCCGCCAAACTTGACGAAATGCCAGCCACAGTATCGCCAACAGGAATGACAGGTACACCAGCAAACCCAACAAGCCGGTTTCCAGCGCCACCTGAAAGTACAGACTGTGAGGGTTGGCTTTGCCATACGGATATGCTCGTCCAGTGAAATATAAATAGGCAGAACGATTTCGTGGGTGAGTTCCAGCCTGCAGATACTTCAGTAACTGCTCATGCCGTGCCAGCAGTGCCAGCTTGCGCCAGCCTGGCCCATAACCAAGTACCGGCTGCTGGCGGATCAGAAAGTCGGTCGCAACCCAGATACCCTGGCGTTCCAGCAGAGCCGGATCCTGTTGGTAAGTGTCACTACGGAATGTGGAAGCATAGCGCTGCCACAGTTCAGGCTTGGCAGCAAATAGCCCTGCCGCTGAGATCACGCACCCGAGCAGCAATAGCAGGCTCTTACGCCACGAGCCGTTAAGCAGCAGCAACAACAGCAGGCTGGCGACGATGACCAACAGTGGTGTCCGGCTCTGGTGCAACACCAGGTTCAGCATTTCCACACCCCACATCACCACCAGCAGCACGCGCCAACGGCGCGACAGCCAGTCCTGCCCATATAGCAACAACACCGAAGTCAATAACAGATAGAACACCGCATCCATCGCATAGCCGCGCCGGTACGGTGCCAGCCAAGCCAGATCAAGGCCGTAATAAGCCAGCACCAATAACGAGCGCAGGGCAAAGCCCAGCACAAAGCCCAGCAGAATGATGCGAACCTGCTGCTCGCGACGGATAAAGCTGCACGCCACCAGAAATACCAGCAACGGCTTCAGGTGGTCCTTCTTGAACTCGTTGAGGTTGTTGGCCAGCCAGTCGCCATTGAGCAGCAGCGAGACGACAAACACCACTACCAGCAGCATAAACAGGCGGAATATCCCACTACGCCACGGCAGGGTTGGCCGCACGCACAGCAGCCAGCCAGTCCAAAGGATGACAGCCATGAAAAAAGAGACATTCATGAGGCCGGTCAGCGCAGTCGAGGCCGAGGCAAAACAGAACAGAGCAATCAGGAAGAACAGCGGTTTCTCCAGCAGCGCCCCGTAGCGCGCCAGAGAGGAAGAAGGGCGAGTATCAGTCATTCAGGGCTTCTTTCGCTGCCGCCAGGATGTCCCCAACCGCAACAGTGCGGATACAGGCTCGATCAGCCGTCTTGCAGGTATAAGGGGCGTTGAATACAAAGGCACACGGATAGCAGGGTGGCTGTTTCGACACGAAACGTACTTGCGGCCCCAGCGGTCGCTGCTCGCGAAAATCCACCGGCCCGACGATCACGACCATAGGCACGTCAAAGGTATCCGCCAGATAGGTCAGACCGGAGTCGACGCCGATGAACAGCTTCAAGCGCTGCATCAGCGCCGGCAGCTCGTCCAGCTGGAAGGCGCCGGCGGCATTGATCACGCGTTCGGCGCCCTTCACGCGCCCCACCACGGCAGCAGCACAGGGGCCGTCTTCCGGGCCGCCGATCAGCACCACCTGTCCCGGATAATCCTGCAACAGCCGCGTCACCAGCGCCGCCAGCAAGTCCTCGCCCAGCTCCTTCAGTTTGTTGGCGCTGGAGATCGCCAGTCCGATGGCGGAATGGTCAGGGGTAACACCCAGCCGGTCACACACGGTTTCGCCGCTGGCGGCGATGGCCATTTTCTTGCGCAGGCCCATGGCGATGCCCTGCTGCTGCAACAGGCGCTGCTTGGTAGCCAGTACCAGTTCGCCCGGGCGATGCTGTTCGGTCAGGTCGATACAGTGGCGCAGCGCGGCCAGCGTGCGGCCAACCTTGGTCGGCATGATGGACAGCGTGCACGGCACACCGGACCAGATCAGCCCGCACAGTATCGGTAGCGACGGTGACAGGTTGACCGCCAGGTCGTAGCGCCCGCCAGCAATCAGCTGCGCCAGCCGCCATTTCCCCGCCCAGCCGCGCCAGGAGTCGGAGCGGATGGCGATGCAGTGGTCGACCTCGCTCAGGCCGGCAATGATCTTGCCGGTGACCGGCGCGTGCAGCACGGTGAGCTGCGCGTCGGGATAGTGCTGCCGCAGCGCCAGGATCACCGGCGTGGCACACAGCATGTCGCCGATCTTGGCAGTCTGCACCAGCAGGATGCGCTTGATCTTGCCCCGGCGCTGCAAGCGCTTGGCCAGCCACCACCACGGCGCCAGCAGATAGGTCAGCAGCACGTAGATCATGGTTTGCGCGCCGCCTCCGCCAGAATGGCCTCGGTACCGGCCACGTAGCGGGCGATGGTGTACTGCGCCTTGACCCGCGCCTCCCCGGCCTGCCCCATGCGCTGACGCAGGCCGGCATCGGCCACCAGTTTAGCCAGCGCCTCGGCCAGCGCCGCGCTGTCGCCATACGGTACCAGCAGGCCGCTGTCGCCATCGGCGACCAGCTCCTGCGAGCCAACCACGCGTGAGGCCACTACCGGCTTGGCCAGCAGCATCGCCTCCAGCAGCACCCGCGGCAGGCCCTCGCTTTGCGACACCAGCACGCAGACGTCCATCGCCGCGGTATAGGCCAGCGGCTGCGGCTGGAAGCCGGCAAACACCACCTGCCCGGCAATGCCGAGGCTTGCGGCCAACCTTTCCAGTTCGGCGCGCTGCGGGCCGTCGCCGACCAACAGCAGGCGCACCGGCAGCTGGCGCCGCACCAGTTCGGCCGTCGCCTGCAGCAAGAAGCGCAGCCCCTTGCGTTCCACCAGCTGCCCGACCGCACCCAGCACAATCTCGTGCTCGCGGCCAGCCAGCAGTTGTTCCCGTACCGCCGCGCCATCAGGCAGGGGCTGGTCCGGGTCGATGCCGTTCAGCACCGCCACGCATTTGTCCGCCTGCACCCCGTGTCGGACCAGCGCTCCGACCACGCCATTGGAGACGCCGATCACCTTGCTGGCCACGCGGTTGACGATGGCCGCATCGGCGGCATCCATCAGCGGCTCGATGCGGCAATGCTGCACTACCGGCACGCCGCTCTGTTCGGCCGCCAGATAGCCTTCCAGGTTGGAACGCGGCTGGTTGTTCATGTACAACAGGTCAAAGCGCTCGTTACGCAGCTGGCGCGCAATCGCCGCCGCATTGGGCGCAATGCGCCAGGCGTGCTCGATGCGTTTGACCAGGGCCTGGCGCCAGGGCTTATGCCAGGCCAGCAAGCCACGCGCCAGTTCCTTGGCCAGCTTGGCCCACAGAGGCTGCTTGCGCTGCGGCAACAATCGCAGCCGCATGCCGATAGCGGCCAGCTCGTGCGACAGCGTGCTCTGGCCCTTGCTGTAATCGCGGTAAAACAGGCAGGTGATGTCAAAACGCTCGCGGTCGATGCGCTTGAGCAGCTCGAACAGGCTATTGGTCCCGCCGCCCCATTCGTTGCCGGTATCCAGCAACAGGATTCTGGTTCGGGTTGTCATTGAGGATTCTCCGGTTGCAACGACAACTGGCGCTCACAGGCGGCCAGCACTTCGTCAACCGTAATATTGTCCATGCACGGCGGCGCCGCATATCGGCAGCGTTTGCCGAGGCAGGGGTCGCAGGTGCGGTGTTTCTGGATCACGATATGGCGCTTCAGATCGGTGGTCGGGCCGGAACCGTGCCAGTGCGCGGCGGCAAACAGGCCGACGATCGGCGTGCCCACCGCAATCGCCATGTGCATGATGCCGGTGTCCGGCGTCACCAGACAGGCGAAACGCTGCACCAACGCCGGCATCCGCGTCAGCGGCAGCTGCCCTGCCGTCACCACCAGCCGCGCGTCGTTGACGGCATCGGCAACGGCATCGGCCAGCGCCCGCTCCTGTGGCGAGCCGGTAACGACAATGCGCAGCACGGGGTTGGCCGCAAGCAGGCGCTGCGCCAGCTCGGCATAGCGCTCCGGCCGCCAGCGCCGGCTGGCGGTCGAGGCGCCCACCTGGAAACCGATCACCGGCTGCTGCGGGGTGATGCCGTATTGCTGTTGCAGCCAGCCGGCCACCGCATCGCGGTTCTGTGCCGCCACCGGCAGGATCATGTGCTTGTCGCTGCCGTCGGCACCGGCCAGCGTGGCCACGGCCAGGCGCTGGTCAATGCCGTGGGTGAAATCGCGCCAGTTGCTGACCTGCTGGTGATTGCTGAGCAAAAAACGGAAACGGCTGTTGTTGGGCAGCTTGAAGCGCCAGCGGGCACCGCTCAGATACGCCAGCGGCGTGGCCTGCGGCTCGTTGGCATGCAGAATGGCCACCAGATCGAAACGCTCGCGGCGCAGTGCCAGCGCAAGACGCACAAAACGGCGATAGCCGCCGTGGTAGTCGATCAGGTCGTCGATGTCGGGATTATCGGCAAACAGACCGTGATACGGAGCGTTGACCAGCAGCACGATGCGCGCCTGCGGGTAGCGCTGGCGCAGACTGCGGATGGCCGGTGTGGACAGCAGCGTGTCGCCGATGGCGGTGCAGGACATCACCAGGATGCGGCGGATGGCAGCGGTACCCAGCTCGGCCGGGTCCGGCGCGCGGCGGTCGAAACGGCGGGCCAAGCCCAGCCCCCACGCCAGCAGGTTTTCGCGGATGCGGGTGCCCATTATTTGCCCCGCAACGCCAGATAGGCGCGGCCCAGCAGCGGGCGGCGATACAGGCCGAGGCGGCGGCCGAACCAGCCGTCGCGGCGATCCTTGGTCACGATGCGACCGATGTGCCGTGGCGAGGTGGCACGGGTGTTGAGCGCCTTGTCCACCGTGTACAGGTGACGGAAACCGGCGGCGTCGGCCACGGCCAGGTAGTCGTCGTCAAAATAGCCCTGCGGCCAGCACAGGTGATCGCTGACCGAACCCAGCCGCGCCTGCAGCGTGGCACGCGACTGCGCCAGATCGGCGGCCAGCCGTTCGCGCTTGTCTTCGCGACTGGCACACAGCTTGTCCCAACGCGCATGGCTGTGAGTATGGCTGTGGAACTCGAAGGTGCCGGCGGCGCGCGCCGCCTCGATCTCGCTCCAGCGCATCATCACCGCATCGTGGCGGTCGTCGGCCACCGCCTGCTTGCAGCCCTTGTGATCCGGCGTGGCCGGCAAGGGTTGGCCGCAACCGTCGTGCGGACGCACCGCGCCATCGCCGATCCAGCCGGTGATGGTGAATAGCGTGGCCTGCTGGCCGTAGCGCTGCAGCACGGGATGGGCGTAGACCCAGTTGTCGAGATAACCGTCGTCAAAGGTGACCAGCACGCTTTTGTCGGGCAGCGGCCGGCCGGCGAGAAAACCGGCCAGGTCGTCGCAACGCACGGTGGTCCAGCCGTTTTCCGCCAGCCAGCGCATATTGTGCTCGAAGGTCTGCGGCGAGACCGTCACCAGGCCGGGGCTGGGGCTGACGTGGTGGTACATCAGTACCGGAATGGCTTTGGCCTGTTTCATCCCTGCCCCCGTTGTGCCAGCAGGCGACGATACAGGTCCAGCATCGACTGGCACATGGTATCGACGTGGAATACCGACGACACCAGCTCGCGGCTGCGCCCCGCCATACGCTGACGCAGCGTGTCGTCGCCCAGCAGGCGGTTGACCGCCTCGGCCAGACTGGCGGCGTCGCCCGGTGCGATCAGCAGGCCGTTGTCGCCGTCGCGGACCACTTCCGGTACGCCGTCGACATTGGTGCCCACCACCGGCAGGCCCATCGCCATCGCCTCGATATAGGAGGTGCCCAGCGCCTCCTGCTCGGTCGGCAGCAGGAACAGGTCGCAGCCGGCCAGCACGTTGGCAATGTCGCGGCGCAGGCCGAGCAGGTGTATGCGTGCGGCCAACCCTTTGGCCGCAATCAGCGTCTTGAGGTTGTCCATCTGCGCGCCGTCGCCGGCAAACACGAAATGGGTGTCCGGATGCGCGGCCAGAATGCGGTCGGCCGCCTCCACGATGAAACGGTGGCCCTTTTTCATGCGCAGGATGGCCACGGTGCCGATCACGCGGGTGCTGTCGGCAATACCCAGTTCGGCGCGCAGCGTGGACGGCCCGTCCAGTTGCATCACCTGCGGGTCGATGCCGGTATACACGGTAGACACGCGCGACTCCGGCACGCCCTCGCTCATCAGGTAGCGGCGCACATGCTCGCTGACACTGACCACATGGTGCGGCAGCGTGGTGTAGGTGAAACGCGAGGTGATCGGCAGCGCCAGATGGCGGGTACGCACCACCAGACGGCCGGCCAGCAAACCGGCCAGACCGCCGAGAATGCTGTCGCGGCCGCTGTGGGTATTGACCACATCGGCCTGCACGCGACGGATGATGGCCGCCATGCGCCACGCCGCCGGCAGGTCGATGCCGTTGCGCATGCGGACTTCAAATACCTCGAAGCCGGCCTCGCGCGCACGGGCGCCGAACTTGGCCTTGGGCTGGCACAGCAGGATCATGCGGTGGCCCAGCCTGCGCAGGCCGACCATCTCCTTGAAGGTACGGTGTTCCTGCCCGCCCCAGCCCAGCGAGGATTCGGTATGGACGATGGTCAGCACCGGCTTAGTCATGCGCGGGCTCCTTGAACTGCAGGCGGTGCAGGTTGGCGTACAGGCCATCCTGCGCGATCAGTGCGGCATGGTTGCCGACTTCGGCAATACGCCCCTGGTGCATCACCACGATGCGATCGGCGTGCTCGATGGTGGACAGGCGGTGGGCAATCACCAGTGTGGTGCGGTTCTGCATCAGGTTCTCCAACGCCGCCTGTACCAGCCGCTCGGACTGGGTATCCAGCGCGCTGGTTGCCTCGTCCAGGATCAGGATCGGCGCGTTTTTCAGCAAGGCGCGGGCAATCGCCAGCCGCTGGCGCTGGCCGCCGGACAGGCGCACGCCGTTTTCGCCGATGATGGTGTCAAAGCCCTGCGGCATCGCCTCGATGAATTCCAGCGCGTTGGCGGCGCGGGCGGCGTCGACAACCTGTTCGCGGCTGACTTCGCCGATGCGGCCATAGGCGATGTTGGCCGCCACGCTGTCGTTGAACAGCACCACGTCCTGGCTGACCAGCGCGATGTGCTGGCGCAGGCTGCCGAGGGCGATGTCGGTCAGTGGGATGCCGTCCAGCGTAATCTGTCCTGCCGACGGCTCGTAAAAGCGCGGGATCAGGCTGACCAGCGTGGTCTTGCCGCTGCCGCTGGAGCCGACCAGTGCCACCGTTTCACCCGGCTTGATGGCAAAGCGGATGTCCTGCAGTGCCGGACGCTCGGCATTGGGGTAGCTGAACTGCACATTGTCGAATGCCAGCTCGCCACGCGTGCCCTGCAGGCGACGGGTGCCGTTGTCCGGTTCGCCCTGCTCGTCGAGGAAGCCGAACACGCTTTCGGCGGCGGCAAGGCCTTTCTGTAGCGACTGCGAAATACTGGTGATGCGCTTGACCGGTGCGAACAGCATCAGCATCGCGGTGAGGAAGGACATGAAGTCACCGGCGGTGAAACTGCCGCTGTGGGCACGCAGCGCGGCGAAATACAGGATCGCCGCCAGCGCGCAGGCGATGAACAGCTGGGTGACGCCGGTATTGGCCGACGAGGTGGCGCTTTGCTTGACGCCGTTGTGACGGATGGCTTCGGCCGTGCGCTGGAAGCGCTGCGCCTCGTAACCTTCGCCGCCATAGACCTTGACCACGCGGTGGCAATCGATGGTTTCGCCCAGCACCTGGGTCAGCTGCGCGATATTCTGCTGGTTCTGCCGCGACAGACCGCGCAGGCGCTTGCTGACCAGGCGCACACACAGCGACACCACCGGCAGTACCGCGAGGCAGATCAGCGTCAGCTGCCAGTCGGTATAAAACAGCAGGCCGAGCAGGCCGATGATGGTGATGCCGTCCTTGACGGTGACGGTGATCACGTTGAAACCGGCTTCGGTCACCAGATTGACGTCAAAGGCGATGCGCGACAGCAGCCGTCCGGACGGATGGTCGTCGTAGTAGTTCACCGGCAGACGCACCAGCTTGGCAAACATCTCTTCGCGCAGCGTCTGCACCAGATGGCCGGTCAACCAGCTGGTGGAGTATTCGTTGATGTAGCTGGTCAGCCCGCGCACCAGGAACAGGCCGACAATGGCGAGCGGTGCCCAGATCAGCGACGAGCCGTCCTTGTTGACGAAGCCGCCGTCGATCAGCGGTTTCATCAGCCGGGCAAACGCCGGCTCGGTGGCAGCGGCGATGCTCATCGACAGCAGCGACACCATGAACACCTTCCAGTAAGGCTTCAGGTAGCCGAGCACCCGCTTGTAAAGCGCAAAACTGCTGACCGCAGAAGGAGTTGTCATGCGAAAAACCAACGATAAAACAGACGATTATAAACCAGCCCGGCGCCAGCCGGGCCCTGTCACAGCAAGCGCCGGTAGCAAGCCAGCAAACGGCCGGCCATCTGCTCCAGCGTGAGGTCGGCGGTACTGGCCCGCGCCGCCGCGGCCAAGCTTGGCCACTCGGCACGGCTGGCCAGCCATTGGCCGAGCTGCTGGCGCAGGGTGGCGCCGTCCAGCGCGTCGGCCACCCAGCCGTTGTCGCCGTCGCGGATCAGCTCGGCGGCACCGCACTGCTGCGTGGTGAACACCGGCAAACCGCAGGCCAGCGCTTCGACACAGACATTGGGAAACGGGTCATACAAGGTCGGCAGGATGAAGGCGTCGGCCATACCGTAAAACGGCTTGACGTCGTTTTGCGCGCCGGCAAAACGTACACGCGACGCGATGCCCAGCGTTGCGGCCAACCTTTGGTACTGCGCGGCGTGCTTGTCCTTGCCGACAATCAGCAACTGCACCTCGGGGTGCGGCACGATGGCCTGCAAGGCGCGTGCCACGCCCTTGCGCTCGAAACCGGAGCCGACGTACAGCAGCAACGGTGCCGCTGGCGGAATCTGCCACTGTGCACGCATCGCGTCGCGATGTTCGCGCAGCGACGGATGAAACGCCGCGGTATCAACGCCGTTGTAGATCACGGCAAAACGCTCGTCCGGCAGGTCGAAATAGTGCTGGATCTCGCGCTTCACCATCTGCGAATTGCAGATCACCGTTTTCAGGCGCGGATGCAGGAACATGCGCCGCTCCATCCACTGCACGTAGTGGTGGTAGGGATTCAGTTGCAAGGTAATGCGGCCCCAGCGCGACAGCACCCGGCGGCGCAGTTGCAGCCAGTGGCGGTGCACGCCGTCGCCGGCGCGGTAGATGTCGCAGCCGGCGATGCGCTCGTGCGACTGCACCAGCTCGAAACCTTCGCGCTGCCAGATCCGGCGCGCGGCGCAGGCAAAGCCCCAGTCGCGCCAGACGCTGCCGAGATAGAAAGGGTTGGCCGCAAAGGCGCGCACACCGGAAAGCGACTCCCACTTGCGCGCGATCAGGTTCACTTCCAGTCCACCCTGCGCCGACAGCGCCGACAGCGCACGACTGACAAAACGCTCGGCGCCGCCGGCCGGATTGTATTTCTGCCGCACGATCACCAGTCGCATCATGCGCCGACCTCGGCCATCAGGCTGTTGAAGGCCGCCAGTACCTGTGTTTCGGTGATCAGCTCCAGGCATTCGCTGCGCTTGCCGCCGCCACAACCGTCCTTGCCACACGGGCGGCAGGGCAGCTCGGTGCGCAGCAGGCGGTGCGGCACCTGCCACGGCCCCCACTCGATGTCGCCGGAGGGGCCGAACAGCGCCACGCACGGCGTCTGCATCGCCGCGGCGATGTGCATCGGCACCGAATCCATGCCGATGAAGGCCTGCGCACCGTCGATCAGCGCCGCCAGCTCCTTCAGGCTCAGCTGCCCGGCCAGCGAAGCTACCGGTTGCGACAGCCGGCCGGTGATATCGGCCAGCAGCGCCAGCTCCGCCGGATCCGGCGCCGCCGACAGCACCACCGTTTCGCCCTGCGCGCGCAACTGCTCAATCAGCGTCGCCATGCGCGCGGCGGGCCAGGTCTTGAACAGCCAGCGCGAGGTCGGATGGATCACCAGATAACGGCCGCTGACACCCTGCGCCGCCAGCTTCTGGCGCACGCTCTGCTGTGCCGCTTCGCCCGCCACCAGCCGCAGCCGGCGCTCGTCGGCTGCCGGATAGATGCCGAGGCGACGCAAGGCATCGAGGTGGATTTCGACGGTATGGCGGCGATTGCCGCTGATCACCGGGTAACGGTGGCTGAAACTGTTGGCAAAGAACTTGCCGAAATTGCCGCCCGGCGCCACCGCCCAGCGCGGTCGCAGCAAGCGACTCAGCCAGGCACCACGCTTGTGTTCGGTCAGCTGGATCACCAGATCGTAGTGGCGGGCTTTCAGCCCGGCCAGCAACTGCCACTCGGCGGCCAGCTGCCCGCGCAGGCCGAGCTTTTTCCACTGCCGGTCGATGGTGAACAGCTGCGACAGCGCCGGATGGCCGGACAGCATGTCGCGGGTGTCGTGATACACCAGCGCGTCGATCTCGGCATGCGGCGCGTGCGTCTTCAGCACCGACAGCACCGGTGACGACAACAGCACGTCGCCGTGGTGGCGCAGCTTGATGACAAGCACGCGGCGCACGGCGGACAGATCGATAGCGTCTTTGAGCATAGAAAAGAAAAAAGCCGGATCAGGCGTCCGGCCCGGCATTCAGTTGTTGCAGAAGATCGGCGATTCTATCAGGGTCTTCGCTGCGAAGCATGCGCGCGACGTGCGGCCCGACTTCGTCGAGGTGGCTGGACAGCACCTGCTGCTTCACGTCCAGCAGGTTGGCCGGGTGCATCGAGAAGCGGCGCAAGCCCATGCCCAGCAGCAGCCGGGTCAGGCGCGCGTCGCCGGCCATCTCGCCGCATACCGATACCGGCACCCCGGCCTTGCTGGCGGTCTTGATGGTGTAGGAGATCAGCTTCAGCACCGCCGGATGGATCGGATCGTACAGGTGGCTGACGGTGTCGTCGTTGCGGTCGATCGCCAGCGTGTACTGGATCAAGTCGTTGGTGCCGATGGAGAGGAAGTCGACATGCTTGATGAAGCTACCCACCACCAGCGCCGCCGACGGGATCTCGATCATGGCGCCGACTTCCACCGCCTCGGCAAAGGCGATGCCTTCGGCGCGCAGCTCGGCCTTGGCGTACTCCAGCTGGGTCAGCGACTGCTTCAGCTCGCCCAGGCTGTTGATCATCGGGAACAGGATGCGGATCTTGCCGAAGGCCGAGGCGCGCAGCAGCGCGCGCAGCTGGGCGCGGAACATCAGCGGCTCGGCCAGGCACAGGCGGATGCCGGTCAGCCCCAGTGCCGGGTTTTCCGCCAGCTGGTGATTGAGCCAGCGCGGACTCTTGTCGGCACCGAGGTCCATGGTGCGCACCGTCACCGGCGCGCCGCCGGTCAGCTCCGCCACCATGCGGTAGGCGTCGAACTGCTCGTCTTCCGACGGCAGGTTGTCGCGGCCGAGGAACAGGAACTCGCTGCGGAACAGGCCGACCCCGACGGCGCCGGCTTGCAGCACGTTGGCCGCATCCTGCGGCAGCTCGATATTGGCCAGCAGCTCGATCGGGGTGCCGTCCTCGGTGATGGCATCGGTGTTGCGGATGCTGGACAGCTTGCGCCGCGCCTCGACGCAGGCCCGCTGCCGGCGGCGGTACTCGGCCAGCACCGTCGGTTCCGGGTTGATCAGCAGCACGCCCTGCTGGCCGTCGACGATGATCAGCTCGTCCTCGCGCACCAGCTCGCGTGCGTGGTGCAGCGCGATCACCGACGGCAGGTCCAGGCTGCGGCCGAGAATGGCGGTATGGCTGGTGGCGCCGCCGACATCGGTGACGAAGGCGGCGACGTTGGAATCCTTGAAGTAGACCATGTCGGCCGGCGACAGGTCGTGCGCCACCAGGATGGCATCGCCGTCCAGCCCTTCCGACAGCTGCAACTCGGTGGTGTGACCGCCGAGGTTCTTGAACACCCGCTCCACCACCTGCAGCACGTCGTGCTTGCGTTCGCGCAGGTAGTCTTCCTCGATGGCGTCGAACTGCTCGATCAGGGTGTCGCACTGCTGTTTCAGCGCCCACTCCGCGTTGCAGCGCAGGCTGGCAATCAGTTCGCGCGGGTCGCGCGTCAGGGTCACGTCTGACAGCAGCATGATGTGCAGCGACAGGAACGCACCCAGCTCGGCCGGGGCGTTCTCCGGGATGCTGCCCCACAGCATTTCCAGCTGTTTGCGCGTGGCCCGCACCGCCTGGTCGAAACGCTGCTGTTCTGCCGCGATTTCGTGGTCATCGATACTGTAATGCACCACATCATCCATGCTTTGCGACAGCAAGTGGGCACGGCCAATGGCGATGCCGCCACCGATCGGTACCCCGTGCAGAACGATGCTCATGTTGCGCCCTCTCCCCTGTCCGGTACCTGTTCTTGTTGCGGGCGGTTATTCCGCCTCGTCAAAGCGGTTGTTGATCAGTTCGACCAAGGCCGCCATGGCGAGGTCTTCGTCCTCGCCATTGGTTTCCAGCTCGATTTGCGAGCCTTTCGCTGCCGCCAGCATCATCACCCCCATGATGCTCTTGCCGTTGACGCGGCGGCCGTTGCGCGCGATCCAGACTTCGGCCTTGAAACGGCTGGCGGTCTGGGTGAACTTGCTGGAGGCGCGCGCGTGCAGGCCCAGCTTGTTGATGATCTCGATTTGCTGTGTTTTCATTCTTTTCCCTCGGGAATGACGTAGTACACGCCTTCCAGTCCCCCTGTAATCGCCTTGCTGACCACCACCTCCAGCGGCTGCGCACTGTAGCTCAGCGCACGCACCAGCATCGGCAGGTTGACGCCGGCAACGACCTCCACCACACCGCGCTGACGCAAGCGGCTGGCAATATTGCAAGGCGTCCCGCCGAGCATGTCGCTTAACACCAGCACGCCACTGCCGTCATTGATCTTGTCGATCAATGCCTGCGCGTCCAGCAGCCGCGCGTCGGGATTGTCCTGTTTCTCGACGCCGAGGATGGCCAGATTGTCCGGCACGCGCCCCAGCACGTGCCGTGCACAGTCGGCCAGGCACAAGCCCAGCTCGCCATGCGAAATGATCAGTACACCTACCATGATTGTCTTGCTCCGGACGAGCCGGTATTGCCCTCGTTATGACGTGGTGACGGTACCGCGCCGTCACCGCCCTGGATTCACTGCTGCGCGTCGGGAGTTACCGCCACTTCCTCGACGCTACGGAACCAGCCCAGCCGCGACGACAGCGCCACCACGTCGCCGACGATGATCAGCGCCGGCGAGGCGATGCCGCTCTGTGCGATTTTAGCCGGCAGGCTGGCCAGCGTGCCGACCACGGTACGCTGCTGCGCGGTGGTGGCACGGTGCACCACCGCCGCCGGCGTGGTCGCCCCCTTGCCGTGCGCGATGAAGGCGTCGCAGATCTCGGCCGCCATCGCCAGTCCCATGTATACCACCACTGTCTGATCCGGGCGCGTCAGTGCCGGCCAGTCTAGCTGAATGCTACCGTCTTTTTTATGACCTGTAACAAACACCACCGCCTGCGCGTGATCGCGGTGGGTCAGCGGGATGCCGGCGTAGGCGGCGGCACCGCTGGCCGAGGTGATGCCAGGCACCACCTCGAACGGGATGCGGTGCTCGGCCAGCAGCTCGATTTCCTCGCCGCCACGGCCAAAGGTGAACGGATCGCCGCCCTTCAGCCGCAGCACGCGCTTGCCCTCTTGCGCCAGCCGCACCAGCAGGGTGTTGATCTCTTCCTGCGGCATGGTGTGGTTGGCGCGCTGCTTGCCGACGAAGATGCGTTCCGCGTCGCGGCGCACCAGCTCCATCAGCTCCGGCGCCACCAGATTGTCGTACAGCACCACGTCGGCCTGCTGCATCAGGCGCAGGGCGCGGAAGGTGAGCAGGTCGGGGTTGCCGGGGCCGGCACCGACCAGGTACACCGCGCCGGACGGCGTGCTGTCGCCTGCGGCCAACCTTTGCAGCAGGTCGGCCTCGGCAGCACGCTCGTCGCCGTTCATCACCTGCTCCGCCAGCGGCCCTTCCAGCACCGCCTCCCAGAACGCCCGCCGCTCCTCGACATTGCCGAAGCGCGCCTTGACCTGGTCGCGGAAACGCGCGGCGAACTGCGCCAGGCGGCCGAAACCGGCCGGGATCAGGCTTTCCAGCCGCGCGCGGATCAGCCGCGCCAGCACCGGCACGCCGCCGCCGGTCGATACCGCGATCACCAGCGGCGAGCGGTCGACGATGGCCGGCGTGATGTAGCTGGACAGCTCGGGGTCGTCCACCACATTGACCGGAATGCCCAGCGCCTGCGCCGTCTGCGACACCAGGCGGTTGACCTCTCGCTCGTTGGTGGCGGCCACCACCAGCCGCTGGCCGCCGACCTGTGCCGGCTGGAAACAGGCGTCGATATGGCACACCTCGCCGGCGGCCGCCATCGCGGCCAGCTCCGGCACCAGCTGCGGCGCCACCACCGTCAGCCGGGCGCCGGCCGACTGCAGCAGGCGCGCCTTGCGCACCGCCACCTCGCCGCCGCCGACCAGCAGGCACGGCTCGCCGGCAAGGCGCATGAAAATCGGAAAATACTCCACGGAATGCTCCTGTAGCTGACCATGGCAGAATACTCCAGCCGGCGCAGCTTGGCGATGCCCGCCCTCGGCACTACGTCCTGCAGCGGATATCACCGGCCATGGCATTCAGGTACTATGCTTCAAACATTATTCCGGATTTGCCATTGCCCGCCGCGCGGCCATGGCTCGCAGGAGCACAACGTGTTCGCCCAAGCCACTCTCGAAACCGTCCTCAGCGCGCTGCCGGCCGGTTACCTGCTGCTTGACCTGTCGCGACAGGTCGTCTTCGTCAGCGAGCGTTTCAGCATCGCCTGCCACGGCAGCCCGCTGCCCACCGTCGGCAGCCCGCTGCCGGCCACGCTGCTGCCGCAAGCGGTGCAGCAGCGCCTCGATCAGCCTGACAACAAGGGACTGACGCTACCGGCGCACGGCCTGCTGCTGGAGTGGCTGGTCACGCCGCTGCGCGACGGCTGGCTGATCAGCGTGCGCGAGGACCGTCACGCCTTTCGCACCCTGGTCGACAATTCGCCAGACATCATCACCCGCTACGACCTCGAGCTGCGCTGCCGCTTCATCAACAACACGCTGAGCAACTTCTCGCCGACACCGGCAGCGGAACACATCGGCTGCACGCTGGAAGAACGGCGCCTGCCCGCGCAGCTGAAGGACGCCATCCGCCACAATGCGCAGCAGGTGATCGCCAGCGGCAAGCCGCAGCGTTTCATCAGCGAGCTGAGCCTGCCGCAGCGGCTCTACGTGTTCGAGTCGAGGCTGCTGCCGGAGTTCGACGACGCCGGCCAGCTGCAGTCGCTGCTCAGCATCGACCGCGACATCAGCGAGCAGCACGCCACCCGGCTGTGGGAAGCCGACGAGAACCGGCTGCTGGAGATGATTGCCAACGACCGGCCGCTGCAGGAAGTGATGGGCTGGACCTGCCAGATGATCGAGAACCAGCTCAGTGGCGCGATGTGCAGCATCATGCTGCTGGACGAGGCCGGCGAACGGCTGTACCTGGCGGCGGCGCCGTCGCTGGCCAGCGAATACAAGGAGGCGATCGACGGCCTGCGCATTGGTGAAGGCATCGGCTCCTGCGGCACCGCCGCGCAGCGCGGCGAGATGGTGATCGTCAGCGACATCGCCAGCGATCCGCTGTGGCAGGACTACCGCGAGCTGGCCGCCGCTCACCGGCTGCACGCCTGCTGGTCGCTGCCGATCCTGGCGCAGGACGGCAAGGTGCTCGGCACCTTCGGCCTCTACCACGACCGCCCCTGCGCGCCGGATTCGCAAGCACTGGACATCGTGCGCCGCACCTCGCACCTGATGGCGATTGCCATCCAGCAGGAGCAGCGCGCCACCGCGCTGTACCGGCTGGCGACGCAGGACGGCCTGACCGGCCTTGCCAACCGCCGCCACTTCCTCGACCTCGCCTCGCAGCGTTTCAAGGAGGCGCGCTACCTCGGCAAGCCGTTCAGCCTGCTGATGATGGACATCGACCACTTCAAGCGCGTCAACGACGGCCACGGCCACGAGGGCGGCGACGTGGTGCTGCAGGCCTTCGCCCAGTGCGTGAAGAGCACGCTGCGCGCCAGCGACCTGGTGTGCCGCATGGGCGGCGAGGAGTTTGCCGCCATCCTGCCCGATACCCCGGCCGGCGAGGCGCTGGTGGTGGCGAAACGGCTGCGCAACGCCATCGCCGCGCTGCCGATAGCGCACCAGGACCACACCATCCCGATCACGGTCAGCATCGGCGTCGCCTCGCTTTCACCGGCCTGCCGCGAGCTGAGCGAGCTGATCCGCCACGCCGACCAGGCGCTGTACCAGGCCAAGGCCAAGGGCCGCAACCGCGTCTGCGTCGCCGAGTCGCTGTAAGCGCCTGTTCACGATCGGCTACAACTGATCTCTACGGGGGCGATACTGGCTTAAAACGGCCTCGGCATGCTGGTGTATATCTGGATAAACGCCGCTTCCTCAGCTGTTTTCGCCTTGTCTCGCGCGAGCTCGTGAACACGCGCTAAGCGGCGCGATTGCAAAAAAGGTTGGCCGCAACAGCGCACGCTGTTGCGGCCAACCTTTTGCCATGCGGGGAAGACCTGCGCGCGTCTAGTGTGCGCTCTCCCAGCTGCTGCCGACACCGACTTCCGCCAGCAGCGGCACCTTCAGCGCGGCGACGCCGGCCATCAGCTGCGGCAGTTTTTCCCGCACCAGCGCCAGTTCGCTGTCCGCCACTTCCAGCACCAGTTCATCGTGCACCTGCATGATCAGTTTGCTCTGCAACCGCTCGGCCAGCAGCCAGTCCTGCACCGCGATCATCGCCAGCTTGATCAGGTCGGCGGCGGTGCCCTGCATCGGCGCGTTGATCGCGGCGCGCTCGGCACCGGCGCGACGCGCCTGATTGGCGGCGCGTATTTCCGGCAGATACAGGCGGCGGCCGAACACGGTCTCGACATAGCCCTGCTCGCGCGCCGCATCGCGCGTCTGCTGCATGTATTCCGCGACACCGGGGTATTTGCGGAAGTAGCTGTCGATGTACAGCTTGGCGGCGTCGCGGCTGATGTCCAGCTGCGAGGCGAGGCCGAATTCGCCCATGCCGTAGATCAGGCCGAAGTTGATGGCCTTGGCGGCACGACGCTGCTCGGTGCTGACTTCCGCCAGCGGGGTGCTGAACACCTCGGCCGCGGTAGCCTTGTGGATGTCCTCGCCGCTGGCAAACGCCGCCAGCATGCCGGCGTCGCCGGACAGGTGCGCCATGATGCGCAGCTCGATCTGCGAATAGTCGGCGGAAACGATCACGTGGTCGGGCGCGGCGATGAAGGCCTCGCGCACGCGGCGGCCCTCGGCGGTGCGCACCGGGATGTTCTGCAGGTTGGGGTCGGAGCTGGCCAGACGGCCGGTAATCGCCACCGCCTGTGCATAAGTGGTATGCACGCGGCCGGTCTGTGGATTAATCAGCGTCGGCAGCTTGTCGGTATAAGTGGATTTCAGCTTGGCGAGGCCACGGTACTGCAGGATCAGCTTCGGCAGCGGGTGATCCAGCGCCAGTTTTTCCAGCACTTCCTCGTCGGTGGAGAAGCCGCCGGACGGCGTCTTGCGCACGCCCTTGGTGGCGATGCCGAGCTTGCCGAACAGGATTTCCTGCAGCTGCTTGGGCGAATTGAGGTTGAACGGCTGGCCGGCCAGCGCGTAGGCCTGCTGCTCCAGCTGCAGCATCTCGCTGCCAAGCGCGTGGCTTTGTGCGGCCAACCTGTCGCGGTCGATCAGCACGCCGTTTCGCTCCATCGCGAACAGCACCTCCGCCACCGGCAGCTCGATGTCGCGGTAGACCTCGGCCAGCTTGCCGTGCAGCAGCGGCGCGAAGTGCTGCGCCAGGCGCAGGGTGATGTCGGCGTCCTCGGCCGCGTAGTTGGCCGCAACCTCCACCGCCACCTCGGCAAAGCCGATCTGCTTGGCGCCCTTGCCGCAGATTTCCTCGTAGCTGACCGTGGTTTCGTTCAGGTGACGGCGCGCCAGATCGTCCATGCCGTGGCGTTCGTGGCTCTCGATCACGTAGGAGGCCAGCAGCGTGTCGTCGGCCACGCCGCGCAGGGTGATGCCGTGGTTGGCAAACACGTGGCGGTCGTACTTCAGGTTCTGCCCCAGCTTTTTCTTGGCGGCGTCTTCCAGCCACGGCTTGAGTTTGGCCAGCGTGGCGTCGAAATCCAGCAGCTGCGGCGCATCCGGGCCGCGGTGCGCCAGCGGCAGGTAGGCGGCCTGCCCCGCTGCCACCGAGAAGCTGATGCCGACCAAGCGCGCCTGCATCTGGTCGAGGCTGGTAGTCTCGGTATCCAGCGACACCACCTCGGCCGCGGCCAACCTTTGCAGCCACTCGTCCAGCTGCTCGCTGCTGAGAATAGTGTCGTAGTGACGCGCGATGGCGGTGGCGGGTTCGTGACCGGCAACGGCATCCGGCACCGCCGCGCTGTCGTCACCGAACAGGTCGCCGCTGGTATGCAGCGCTGCTTGCGCCCGTGGCGCGGCGGGGCGGGTGGTGGCGGTATCGGCCGCCGGCTCGCTGACTTCGCGCAGGAAGGTGCGAAAGCCGCAGGCGGCGAACAGTTCCGCCAGCCGCGCCTTGTCCTTGCTGCCATGCAGCAGGCTGGCCATGCCCTGCGGCATCTCGGCCTGCAGCGGCACGTCGCACTTGATGGTGATCAGCTCGCGTCCCTTGGGCAGCCACGCCAGCGCCGCGCGCAGGTTGTCGCCGACCTTGCCGCCGACCTTGTCCGCCTGTGCGATGACCCCGGCCAGCGTGCCGTACTCTTCCAGCCACTTCACCGCCGTCTTCGGGCCGCACTTGTCCACGCCCGGCACGTTGTCTACCTTGTCGCCGATCAGCGTCAGGTAGTCGATGATCAGGCTCGGTGGCACGCCGAATTTCTCCTTCACCCCGGCCTCGTCCAGCAGCTCGTTGGTCATGGTGTTGACCAGCGTCACCGCCGGCGTCACCAGCTGCGCCATGTCCTTGTCGCCGGTGGACACGATCACCCGCATGCCGGCGGCCTCCGCGGTACGGGCCAGGGTGCCGATCACGTCGTCGGCCTCCACCCCGTCCACCATCAGCAGCGGCCAGCCGCTGGCACGCACCACCTCGTGCACGGTGACGACCTGCGCGGCGAGGTCGCTCGGCATCGACGGACGGTTGGCCTTGTACTCCGGGTACAGCTCGTCGCGGAAAGTCTTACCTTTAGCATCGAAAATGCAGGCGCTATAATCGAACTGCACTTCCTTCTCCAGCCGGCGCAGCATGTTGACCATGCCGTAGATGGCACCGGTCGGATCGCCGGTGGGTGAGCGCAAGTCGGGCATCGCATGGAAGGCTCGGTACAAATAAGAAGAGCCGTCAATCAATAACAAGGTTTTCATAAGAAAAGGGGCAGATATGAGCTTGTCCGATAAATTACCGCAAACCAGCGACCGCTACGCGATGATGCAGCGTTTCCGCTCGCGCGAAGCTTGGCATGTGATGAAAATTCTGTCGGAATTTGTTGAATCGGCAGAAGAACTGCAACAGATCAGTCCAGCTGTAAGTATTTTTGGCAGCGCACGGACGCCGCGCGATCATCGCTATTATAAGCTGACCGAGGACATTGCCCGCCTGTTATCCGACGCCGGCTTTGCGGTGATTTCCGGCGGCGGCCCCGGCATCATGGAGGCGGCCAACAAGGGCGCCTATTACGGCAACAGCCCGTCGGTCGGCCTCAACATCGTGCTGCCGCACGAGCAGCGCCCCAACGAGTACCAGGACCTGAGCCTGAAGTTCGACCACTTCTTCAGCCGCAAGGTGATGTTCGTCAAACATGCACTGGCCTATGTGGTGATGCCCGGCGGCTTTGGTACACTGGACGAAATGTTCGAGGCGCTGACGCTGATCCAGACCGGCAAGACGCGCAAGATGCCGATCATCCTGTGCGGCATCGAATTCTGGAGTGGCCTGCTCGACTGGGTGCGCGAACGCCTGATCGGCGACGGCCTGATCAACGCCGATGACCTCGACCTGCTACAGCTGATCGACGACCCGCAGCAGATCGTGGAAACCATCTTCACCTTTTACGAAACCCGCGGCTTCGAGGCCCTGCCGGAAGAACGCGAACAGCTGCTCAATCTGTAATATTTGCCGACCGGCGCTGCCCGCCAGCGCCGACAACCAAGGAAACACCATGTCCCGCCTGATTCTGGCCGTGCTGGCCGCCATCGCCCTGCCGGCGCTGGCCGATACCCCCGCCGCGGTGCTGCCGCCACCGCCGACCATTGCCGCCGATGCCATGGCAGAGCCGGAAATCCGCATCATCCAGGACGGCGACAATAGCATCGAGGAATACCGTCTCAACGGCCGCCTCTACCTGCTGAAAGTGACGCCGAAAAACGCGCCACCGTACTACCTGCGTGACGACGAGGGTAACGGCCAGATGAAACGCATCGACCCGTCGCAGCGCCTGGTGGTGCCGCAGTGGGTCCTGCTGACCTTCTGAGGAGCGGGCATGTCGGTTTATACCTCGGTCTCGACCGCAGAGCTGGCACAGTGGCTGCAGCGCTATGCGCTGGGCGAGCTGGTCGAGCTGAAAGGCATTGTGGCCGGTGTCACCAACACCAACTACTTTGTCACCACCACCCATGGCCGCTATGTGCTGACGCTGTTCGAGGTGCTGCAGCTGGATGAGCTGCCCTACTTCCTGGAGCTGAAGAGCCACCTGGCACGACACGGCGTCGCCTGTCCGGCGCCGATTGCCGACCACAACGACCAGTTTGCCTCGCTGCTGGCCGGCAAGCCGGCGTGCCTGGTCAGCTGCCTCGACGGCCATGACATCGAGCAGCCGAACGCGGCGCAGTGCCACGCCATCGGCGAGATGCTGGCTCAGATGCACAAGGCCAGCAGCACCTTCCCGCGCCGCATGCACAACCCGCGCGGCCCGGAATGGTGGAGCCGCACCGCCACCTCGCTGTATCCGCAGCTGCCGGCCGCGGATGCTGCCAGCCTGCGCAGCGAAGTCGCGTTCCAGGACAGTCACCGCTTTGATTTCCTGCCGCAGGGGGTGATCCACGCCGACCTGTTCAAGGACAACGTGCTGATGGATGGCGACAAGATCGCCGGCTTCATCGACTTCTACTACGCCTGCAACGACGTGCTGCTGTACGACCTCGCCATCGCGCTCAACGACTGGGCGCGCGATGCGCAGGGCGAGATCGACACCGAACTGGCACGCGCCGTCATCGCCGGCTACCAGAGCATCCGGCCGCTGACCGCGGACGAGCACAAGGCGTGGCCGGTGATGCTGCGCGCCGCGGCACTGCGTTTCTGGGTATCGCGCCTGCTCGACTTCTACCGTCCGGCCAGCGGCGAGATGACCTACACCAAGGACCCCGGCGTGTTCCAGCGCCTGCTGGAAGCGCACCGCGTGCGCCAGGACTTCTGGCTGTAACGCGCGCCGCGCCAGCCCGGTGCCGGCAGCCGTCCCTGCCCGCGCCGGCCATCTGCCACCGCACAGCCCGCCCACCGCGGGCTGTTTTGCCTGCTGGCGGAATTGCGGTATAACCGGCCAGTCACCCCACAAGGATCTGCCATGAACCAACGTCTGTTGCTGATCGAGGACGATCAGCGCCTGGCCGACCTCGTCAGCAGCTACCTGCGCAAGAACGGCTACGACATCCAGCACCATGCCCACGGCGACGGCGCTGCCGAACGCATCATCGAGATCATGCCCGACCTGGTGATCCTCGACGTGATGCTGCCGGGCAAGGATGGCTTTGAAGTCTGCCGCGCGGTACGCCACCGCTACCCGGGGCGCATCCTGATGATGACCGCCCGCGACGAGGAGATCGACGAAATCCTCGGCCTGGAGCTGGGTGCCGACGACTATCTGGCCAAGCCGGTGGAGCCGCGCCGCCTGCTGGCGCGCATCCGCGCCCTGCTGCGCCGCAGCGACAGCGGCGGCGACGACAACGGCGACCAGGACAAGCTCGGCTTCGGCCGTTTCAGCATCTGCCAGAGCACGCGCGAGGCGGTGCTCAACGCGCAGTCGCTGGAGCTGACCACCGCCGAATTCGACCTGCTGTGGCTGCTGGCCAGCCACGCCGGCGAAATCCTGTCGCGCGACGACATCATGAACCAGCTGCGCGGCATCGGCTTCGACGGCCTCGACCGTTCCATCGACGCCCGCATCTCGCGCCTGCGCAAGAAGCTGGACGACAACCCGGAAACACCGACCCGCATCAAGACCGTACGCGGCAAGGGCTACCTGTTCTCGCGGAGCGACTGGGAGTGAGAGCGCCGCTGAGCATGGCGCGCATGTTCGCGCGCTACTTCGCGCAGACCATGCTGCTGCAGTTCGTGCTGCTGCTCGGCTTTGTGCTGCTGCTGATCGTGCTGTCCGCCAACAGCGAGCGCGAACGGCTGCAAAAGCAGATGGACGGCACCGTGCGCCTGATCCAGCGCGAGCTGCTGCGCCAGCCACCGGCGCGGCGCGACGCCAGCCTGCGCGAGCTGCAGCCGCTGTTCGCCTATCCGCTGGCGCTGGTCAGGCTGCCGCCGGCCAGCCTCGGCGAAGAGGCGCGCGCGCGGCTGGCCAGTGGCCAGAGCTGGCTCGACAGCAGCCAGCAGAACCTGTACGCACCGCTGCCCGGCACCAGCCAGCTGCTGGTGATCGGCCCGCTGGACAGCCAGGGCAGCGGCGGCGGTTGGCTGCACAGCGAGCTGGGCCTGTTCGTGCTGTGGTTCGCCTTCTTCGGCGTACCGCTGGCACTGCTGATCTACCTCAACCTGCGCCCGCACTGGCACGACCTGGCCGCGCTGCGCGACACCTCGCTGCGGCTGGCGGAGGGCGATCTCGGCGCACGGGCGCCGGCGGCGCGCAGCCCGCTGTTCTCGCCGCTGCAGCGCCAGCTCAACAGCATGGCGGAAAAGCTGGAAACGCAGATGGAGACGCGACAGGCGCTGGCGCACGCCATCGCCCACGAGCTGCGCACGCCGGTGGCACGGCTGCGCTTCGGGCTGACCATGATGGACGAGGCGGAATCCGACGACGAACGCCGCGGCTACCGTGACGGCATGGAGCGCGACATGCAGGAGCTGGACGAGCTGATCAACGTCAGCCTCAGCTACTCCAAGCTCGATCGCGGCGAAGTGCCGCTGGAGTACGACACCATCGACCTGGAAGAGTGGTTCGAGGACCTGATCGAGCTGGTGCAGCCGTTGCGGCCAACCTTGCTGCAGCTGACGCTGGACTGCGCGCGCGGCGAGGCCACCTTCGACCGCCGCCTGGTGTACGTCGCCACCCGCAACCTGCTGCTGAACGCCTTCAAGTACGCGCGGCAGCAGGTGTGCATGACGGTGGCGGTCGAACAAGGCCAGCTGATCATCACCGTCGACGACGACGGGCCAGGCATTCCGGAAAAGGAGCGCGAGCGCATCTTCGATCCGTTCCAGCGCCTCGACCGCTCGCGTGACCGCGCCACCGGCGGCTACGGCCTCGGCCTGTCCTTCGTGCGCCTGATCGCCCACCACCACGGCGGCAAGGCGTGGATTGCCCAGTCGCCGCAAGGCGGCGCCCGCTTCGGGCTGACGCTGCCGCTGCACCCGGCCGGCGGCGCGCCGTCACAAAGCGTCACATAAACGCACAGCAGCCACACAGTCGGCGTACGCAAGCGCCATAGTGTTGCGCGACGGCGGCACGCAGAATGGACTCATCAACCTCACTCACCGTGAAACGGAGTCCATCATGAAGAAACTGCTTGTCGCTACCCTGTTTGCCGCTACCGCCAGCACCGCCTTCGCCGCAGAAACCGGCAACTACGTGTTCGGTAATGTCGGCATCTCCGCCAACCAGTGGACACTGAAAGACGGCGCCGCCAACCGCGCCGGCGTCAGCGACCGCAAGGTCAACGACGATGATGCCACCTCCGGCATGGTCGAGATCGGTGTCGGCCAGCGTATCAATGACAACTTCGCGGTCGAGGGCAGCTACCTGCGCCACGGCGACGCCACCGGCCTGAACGGTGCCGGCAGCCTGGACTACGACACTTTTCGTGTCGCTGCACTTGGCATCATCCCGGTAACCCAGCAGTTTGAAGTCTACGGCAAGGTGTCCGCCAACCACATCCGCAGCAAGTTCAACAGCAGCTCGGCCGCGCTGGCCAGCAGCAAGGACAGCAGCTTCGGCATGGGGCTGGGCGTGGGCGCCGCCTACCACCTCGACAAGAACCTGTCCGCCCGTGTCGAATATGAAGGCATCGGCAACATCGGCCACAAAGACATCACCGATACCGCGCCGGTCGGCGCGCTGAAAGTCGGCCTGGGTTACCGCTTCTGATTTCCTGCTGTTCTGTATAGTCCTCGTGTGCATTTGCCCGCCTTCATGGCGGGTTTTTTTATGCCGCCGCCAGCATCGCTAGCGGCGACAACAGAGCCCAGCCTGGCAGCCAGCCGCACCAGTCAAGCCGTGCCGGCGCCGCGGCCAACCCTGGCACACACGGGGAATCACTACACGACCACCGACCCCGCGCGCTCACGACGGGGCCGGTCGTAAACGTAACCCTGGCTCAGTGCTTGTGCGGGTAGATGTCGTAGCTGAAGTAGCGGCGCTCGATGCTGCGGTAGGTGCCGTCGGCCAGGATCGCCTTCAGCGCGGCGTTGACCTTGGCCAGCAACTCCTTGTTGCCCTTCTGGATGGCGATGCCGGAGCCCATGTAGTACTTCGGATCGTTGAACACCGGGCCGACGAAGGCGAAGCCCTTGCCGAACGGCGTCTTCAGGAAGTCTGCCTCGCCGATGGTGGCATCGACGTAGACGTAATCCAGGCGGCCGCCCTTCAGGTCAAGGAAGGCATCGGTGATCTTGCCGTAGCCCTTGATCTGCGCGCCGTTGCGGCCCCACTTCTCCGACGATTCCTTCATCTGGATCGCGCCGCGCAACACGCCGATGCGCTTGCCCTTGAACCAGTCGCCGCTCACCGGCGTGCCTTCCTTGGCGATCAGCCGCCCCGGAATGTTGAAGTACATGTCGCTGAAGCTGACCACCTTGGCGCGATCCGGCGAGATGTTCATCGAGGCAATCGCCAGCTCGTACTTCTTGGCCTGCAGGCCGGGGATGATGCCGTCAAAGTCGTGCGCGCTCAGCTCGCACTCCGCCTTCATCTTGTCGCACAGTGCGCGGGCGATGTCGGCATCGAAGCCGACAATGCTGCCATCCGGGTTCTGCTTGGAAAACGGCGGGTAGCTGACATCGGTGGCGATGCGCAGCGGCTGCGCCTGGAGATGAAAGGCGGCAAACAGACAGCTCAGGGCAAGTATTTTTTTCATGATCGGCGAACGCTCATCAGTAAGGGGCAAGCAGGGTTGGCCGCCAGAAAACACGGCACGGCGCTTGTTATGGTCAGTCCAGCTTAAGAACTGCCGCCGCGGCCGGCAAATGAAATATCCGGCCGTTTCATGAATTAAATTCATGCCTCAACCGGCTGCCACGCGCCGGCAGCGGCCACAAAAAGGCAACCCGCCGGTTGCCGTGTGCGATGGGACAAGCGTGCGCCGGCCTCGGCAAGCCAGCGCGGCACCTGCGGCAGCGGCGCGAGGTCGGCAGGATGCCACTCGTGGCGCGCCGCCCACGGATACCGCGCGATGGCGACCTGCTTGCCATACCCCAGCTGTGGAGATCGATCATTGCCAGCCCCGTCAGGCGGTTTTGCTACAATCAGCGCTTGTTGATGAATTCAGGATATTGCGATGAGCCACCCCCACGCCAATCAAGTGAAGGCTTTCCTGCTTGAGCTGCAAGACCGCATCTGCGCCGGGCTGGAAGGCGCCGACGGTGGCGCCCGCTTCGTCGCTGACAGCTGGCAGCGCGGCGACACCGGTCTCGGCGGTGGCGGCATCAGCCGGGTACTCACCGGCGGCGCGGTGTTCGAGCAGGCCGGCGTCAACTTCTCGCACGTCACCGGCCCGGCGCTGCCGGCCTCCGCCACCGCGCACCGCCCGGAGCTGGCCGGCCGCCGCTTCGAGGCGATGGGCGTGTCGCTGGTCATCCACCCGGAAAACCCCTACGTGCCGACCAGCCACGCCAATGTGCGCTTCTTCATCGCCGAGAAAGACGGCGAGGCGCCGGTGTGGTGGTTTGGTGGCGGCTTCGACCTTACCCCCTACTACGGCAATGTCGAGGACGTGGTGCACTGGCACACCGTGGCCCGCGACTTGTGCGCACCGTTCGGCGAGGACAGCTACCCGAAATACAAGAAATGGTGCGACGAGTACTTCTATCTTAAACACCGCGACGAGGCGCGCGGCGTCGGCGGCCTGTTCTTCGACGACCTCAACCAGCCGGATTTCGCCACCAGCTTCGCCTTCATGCAGGCGGTCGGCAACGGCTTCCTTGATGCCTACCTGCCGATCGTGGCGCGGCGCAAGGACACACCGTGGGGCGAGCGCGAGCGCCAGTTCCAGCTCTACCGCCGTGGCCGTTACGTCGAATTCAACCTGGTGTGGGACCGTGGCACGCTGTTCGGGCTGCAGACCGGCGGCCGCACCGAATCGATCCTGATGTCGATGCCGCCGCTGGTGCGCTGGGAGTACGGCTACCAGCCGGAAGCCGGCAGCCCGGAAGCGGCGCTGTACACTGACTTCCTGCCGGTACGGGAGTGGGTATGAGCCTGTTGCGGCCAACCTTGTCCCGCATGGCGGCGCTGCTGGCCTTACTGTTGGCAACAGGCAGTTACGCCGCTGAGACACTGCCAGCGGAACTGCGCCCTTTTGTCCAGAAAGGTTACAGCGTACTCAGTCTTGATGAGATAGACCTCAACCGGGATGGTCGCAAAGAGACCGTTCTGGTAATCGAAACCGACGACACGACAAACGACGAAGGTCCACGCAGCCTGCTCCTGTTCAGCCGTACCCCGGCAGGTAAACTGACACTTGCCAGCCGCAACGACAAGGCCATCCTGTGTCGCGGATGCGGCGGCATTTTCGGTGACCCGTATGAGGGGATGGATTTCCAACCAGATGGCTTCACCCTCCTGCACTACGGCGGCAGCAACTGGCGCTGGCGTGAAGACTTCCGCTTTGCCTGGTCGCGCCGCGACCGGACCTGGCAGTTGGTAGCAGTGGACAGTCTGAGTTTCCACACCAGTAATCCCAACAAGCAAACCCGCAAACAAGCCCGCCCACCGCGCGATTTCGGCCTGATCAACCTGGCCGACTTCGACTACGAAAACTGGGAAGGCCGCGGCAAACGCTAGGCCAGCAAAGGAACAACCCATGCAATGCGAACTGTGCCACCAGGACGGTGGCGATATCCTGTACCGCGACGACAAACTGCGCGTGATCCTGGTCGCCGATGCCGACTACCCGGCGTTCTGCCGCGTGATCTGGCACGCCCACGTCAAGGAAATGACCGATCTGGACAGCGCCGACCGCGCGCACGTGCTGGACTGGGTGCTGCGTACCGAGCAGGCGCTGCGCGAGGTGCTGAAACCGGACAAGATCAACCTCGCCAGCTTCGGCAACATGGTGCCGCACCTGCACTGGCACGTGATCCCGCGCTTTGCCGACGACAAGCACTTTCCCAATCCGCTGTGGGGTGCGGCGATGCGCGACGGCGTGGCGCACGGCTCGCCAACGTTGGCCGCACAGCTGCGCCATGCGCTGCAGGCCGGCTGAATACCGCGCCGGCATTGCCGCCATGGCAGGCGGGTGGTAAGGTGAACCGCGTTTAAGATTTCAAACAGGAACCACTTCCCAGCCGGTCTTGCCCGCCGCCCAGACCGGCTCTGAAGCGGCTCCGTCAGCCACTGACCGAGGAGCGTTGATGTTTACTACCCTGATTTCCGCCAGCGAACTGCAACAGCTGGGCAACCGCCACACCGTGCTGCTCGACTGCCGTTTCCGCCTCAATGACCCCGATTTCGGTCGTGCCGCCTACGACGAAGGCCACCTGCCCGGCGCGCACTACCTGCACCTGGACTACCACCTGTCCGGCCCCAAGAACGGCAGCAACGGCCGCCACCCGCTGCCGGACGGCCAGCGCCTGGCGGTCAGCCTCGGCGCGCTGGGCATCGGCCCGGACACCCAGGTGGTGGCCTACGACGACGCCGGCGGCATGTACGCTGCCCGTGCCTGGTGGCTGCTGCGCTGGCTGGGCCACGAGGCAGTGGCAGTGCTCGATGGCGGCATTCAGGCGTGGCAGCAGGCAGGCGGCGAGCTGGACACCGGCACGCCGGAACGCGACGCCACCCGCTTCAGCATGGGCACGCCGCAGGAAAGCGCGGTGCTGCTTGACGAGATTGCGGCCAACCTGTGCACGCCGCAGTACCAGCTGGTCGACGCCCGTGCGCCGGACCGTTTTGCCGGCGAGAACGAGACGCTGGACCCGGTCGGTGGCCACATCCCCGGCGCCAAGAACCGCTTCTTCATGGACAACCTCGGCAGCGACGGCCTGTTCAAGCCGGCCGCGCAGCTGCGCAGCGAATGGCTGGCGCTGCTGGACGGCACCCCGGTCGGACAGGTGATCCTGTCCTGCGGCAGCGGCGTCACCGCCTGCCACAACAAGCTGGCGCTGGAATACGCCGGTCTCTCCGGTGCGCGGCTGTACGCCGGCTCGTGGAGCGAGTGGTGCAGCGACCCGACGCGCCCGGTCGCCACCGGCGCCTGAGCAGCGGTTCAATGTCTGCGGCGACGTGATCGCAAATGGGGCGATACGGCGTTGAAAACACCTTCGGCATGCTGGTTTATCTCCAGCTCAACGCCGCTTCCCCAGCCGTTTTCGCCTTGTCTCGCTCTTGCTCGCGAGACCTTGGACAGATTCTGAGAATGGCAACAAAAACCCCCGCCTCGGCGGGGGTTTTCATTGCAAGGTTGGCCGCAAGGCGCGGCCAACCTCAGTCGAGGATCAGCTGCTGGATCAGACGCTGGCCGGCCTTCCAGTCGCCAAGGCCGCTGTTGCTGCCCATGTGGCCGCTGTTGCCGGCGCTGAGCAACGGTACCTGCCAGCACGCCGCCAGCGCTTCCGCCTCCGTCCAGTCGCAGAACAGGTCGTCGCGGCTGGCCACCAGCCGTGCCGGCACCGGCAGGCGCAGTTCGCGCGGCGCGGCAAAGCCGGCAAAATCCGGCAGCGGCGCCCCCGCTGGCAGCTCGCCACTGGCGGCAGCGCGCTGCGGCGTGATCGGCAGCGCCGGTGGCGCCACCAGCAGCACCCCCTTCACCTTTTTCTGCTCCAGCAGACTGGCCTGGCCCAGCCACTCCACCGTGGCGTGACAGCCGAGACTGTGCGCGGCGATCACCACCTTGCCGTCGCAGTCCGCCACCGTCGCGGCCAACCTTTGCACCCAGGCGTCGCGCGTCGGGTACAGCCAGTCGTCCTGCTCCACCCGCCGCGCCAGCGGGTACAGCACCTCCCAGTAGCTCTGCCAGTGGCTGGCGCCGGAGTTGCCCCAGCCGGGGACGGTAATCAGAAACACGTCGTCATCGTCCAGCATCACTCACTCCTGTCGTAGTCCACCGTCAACGGTGCGTGGTCGGAGAACTTCTCGTCTTTATAAACGCTGGCCGTGCGCGCCTGCGCCATCAGCGACGGCGTCACGATGTGGTAATCGATGCGCCAGCCGACATCCTTGGCGTAGGCCTGGCCGCGGTTACTCCACCAACTATAGCCCGGCGCCTCCGGATACAGGCGGCGCCACACGTCGCACCAGCCGTCGCCGAGCAGCTGCGTCATCCACGCGCGCTCCTCCGGCAGGAAGCCGGAGTTCTTGACATTGCCCTTCCAGTTCTTGAGGTCGATCTCCTGGTGGGCGATGTTCCAGTCGCCGCAGATCACCACGTCGCGGCCCTGCGCGCGCAGCTGGTCGAGGTGCGGCTTGAACACCTCGAGGAAGCGGAATTTCACGTCCTGGCGCTCGTCGCTGCTGGAGCCGGACGGCAGGTACAGCGAGATCACCGACAGATTGCCGCTATCGACCTGCAGATAGCGGCCTTCGGCGTCGATCCAGTCCACGCCGAGGCCGATGGTGACCGCGTCCGGCTGCTGGCGGGTGTAGATGCCGACGCCGCTGTAGCCCTTCTTGTCGGCGTAATGAAAGTAGCCGGTCATGCCGTCCGGATTCTGCATCCGCGGCGACAGGTCGCCGGCCTGCGCCTTCAGCTCCTGCACGCAGACAAAATCGGCGTGATGCCCAGCCAGCCAGTCAAAAAAACCCTTCTTGTCGGCAGAACGGATGCCGTTAAGGTTGGCGGAAACGATTCGAAGCATGGGGTCTCCCGTGGTATCCTTGCCGGCAATTTTTCAGCCACGTCAAAGTGTTAATCATAAAGAGGTAAATGGGAATGAGCGATTTTCGTCAGGATTTTATTCGTTTTGCGCTGAGCAAGCAGGTATTGCGTTTTGGCGCATTCGTCACCAAAGCCGGACGCACCTCGCCGTACTTCTTCAACGCCGGCCTGTTCAATGATGGCGACAGCGTACTGCAGCTGTCGCGTTTTTATGCAAAATCCATCAGCAGCAGCGCCGTAGAGTTTGACATGATTTTCGGGCCGGCCTACAAGGGCATCATCCTCGCCGCCGCCGCCTCGATGGCGCTGGCAGAACAGGGCCGCAACGTGCCGTTCGCCTACAACCGCAAGGAAGCCAAGGACCACGGCGAAGGCGGCAGCCTGGTCGGCGCGCCGCTCAAGGGCCGCGTACTGATCATCGACGACGTGATCTCCGCCGGCACCTCGGTGCGCGAATCGGTGCAGCTGATCCGTGCCGCCGGTGCCGAGCCGGCCGGTGTCGCCATCGCGCTGGACCGCATGGAACGCGGCACTGGCGAGCTGTCGGCGGTGCAGGAGGTGGCCCGCGACTTCAACCTGCCGGTGGTGGCCATCGCCAACCTGCACGACCTGCTCGGCTTCCTCGAAGACAGCCCGGAGCTGGCCGACAACCTGGAAGCGGTGCGTGCCTACCGCGCCCAGTACGGCGTCAGCGCCTGACATGGCCCGCCGCGCCGTCCTGCTCTGCTGTCTCGTCACCGTGCCGGCCACGGCCGGCGGGCTATACAAGTGGCAGGACCAGCACGGCGCGGTGCACTACAGCGACCAGCGGCCGACGCAGGAACAGGCCGACGGCGTCAGCCGCCTGAACCCGCAGGGCGTGCTGCTGGAAGCGGGCGAATCGGCGGCACAGCAGGCGGCCCGCCTCGCCGCCGCCGCCCAACACAAGCAGCAGCAGGCACTACGCCGCGAGCAGCAGCGCCAGGACCGGCTACTGCGCGAGCGCTACGACAGCGTGCGCGACATCGAGCGGCAACGTGACGCCGAGCTGCAGCGACTGCAGCCGGGCCTGCTGCAATTGCAACGCCAGCAACAGCACGAGCGCCAGCATCTGGCCAGCCTGCAGGCCGAGGCGAACAGACTGCAGCAGGCCGGCAAGCCGCTGCAGGGGCTGCCCAGCCAGATCGCGGTGCAGCAGCGCCTGCTCGATGGCACCAGCGCCCAGCTGCAATTGCGCAGCAACGAGATCGAGACGCTACGCCTGAAGGCGGAACAGGACAGCCAGCGCCTGCGCCAGCTGCTCGGCGCCAGCGCGCCCTAAACCGGCCCGCCGCGGCCAAGCACACCGCACCGCGTAGTCGAACCCTGGCGCATCGACACAGGCCGGACCGGGCGCACGACAAGGCGGCGCAATGCCGGATCAGCGGTGTCGTGCGCGGCGCTTACTGCTGCGCGGCTTCCTTCTGCTGCCAGGCGTCCTTCAATACCTGCTGCGCCTGCTGCAGGCCGCTCTCCGCCGCCAGCAACTGGCTGTCGGCGTGCTGCAACTGCAGATTGGCCTGCGCCAGCTGCTGCTGCGCCTGCTCCAGCCGCTGTGCGGCCAACCTTTGCTCCGCCTCCGCCTGCTGTTTCTGCCGCCGCGCGCCATCGAGGCGGCTGTCGGCACTCTGGTACGCCATCTGCGCCGCCAGCAGTTGCTGATCCACCGTCTGCGCCTGCAGCGTTGCCGCCGCCAGCAGCAGCGCCAGTGCCATGGTCTTGCCTTTCATGTTTCGGACTCCTTGAATCGGTTTGCGGTGTGGCTTAATCGTCCGCCGGCAGCGCGCCGCGCGGTACGTCCAGCGCCTGGATGCGCCCGCGCAGATAGCACAGCATCAGCAGTCCCGGCAGCGCCATCACCGTCGAGAACAGGAAGAACACCGGCCAGCCGACGCTTTCGGCCAGCACCCCGGACATCGGCCCGACCCAGACGCGGCCGATGGCGGAAAACGCCGACAGCAGCGCGAACTGGGTGGCGGTGAATTTCTGGTTGCACAGCGCCATCAGGAAGGCGACGAAGGCGGCGGTGCCCATGCCGGCAGTCAGGTTCTCGATGCTGACCGCGAACAGCAGCAGGTTGTCGACCGCGGTGGCCTCGTGCAGCGCCACCAGTCCCCAGTCGAACGGCGGCAGCGAGAAGCCGCCCCAGGCGCCCTTGCCCGACACCGCCACCAGCCAGAAGCCGAGGTTGGACAAGAGCTGCAGCACGCCGAACAGCAGCAGCGAGCGGAACAGCCCCAGCTTCATCATCAGTGCACCGCCGGCCAGCGCGCCGACGATGGTCAGCCAAATGCCGATCACCTTGTTGACCACGCCGATCTCGGCCTGGGCAAAACCGACGCCCTTCAGCAGAAAGGTGGTGGTCAGCGCGCCGGCAAAAGCGTCGCCCAGCTTGTAGAGGATGATCAGCGCCAGGAAGGCGCCGGCCGCCTCCATGCTGAAATAGTTGCCCAGCGAGCGGTTCAGCGTTTCGAAGCGCGCGCGCCGCGCCGCCCACCACGCCAGCGGAATGGTCACCGCCATGCCGATCAGCAGCGTCAGCAGGTCGACCCATTTTTTCTGCTCCGGATTGACCGGCGGCACAAGGTTGGCCGCAGCCGGGGCCGCGCTGCCGAACAGCGGCGACAGCACGGCGTCGGCCAGCGGCGCGCCGACGCGGGTGGTGAACTGGTAGCCGATCACCACCGCCAGCAGCACCGCGACAAAGCCTTTCAGGTCGTTGCGCGCGTTGCTGTGCGGCGCGACATTGCCGGCCGGCACCGGCGGCACCAGCAGCAGCGACACCAGCGCCGCCGCCAGCATCAGCCCCGCCATCAGCAGGTAGATGCCGTTCCAGTTCAGACCGCTGCCGCTGACCGGATCGGCCCACACCATGGCGATGCCGCCGGACAGGATCATCGCCAGCCGGTAACCGAACACCCCCAGCGAGGAGCCGAGGCCGCGTTCCTGCGGCGCCAGCACGTCGGTGCGGTAGGCGTCGATCACCACGTCCTGCGACGCCGACAAAAAGGACAGCAGCACCGCCAGCAGCGCAAACGCCTGGATGCCGTGTGCCGGCGAGGTGCGGGACATCAGCGCCAGCGTGGCGGCGATGCCCAGCTGCGACAGCACCAGCCAGCCGCGGCGGCGCCCCAGCAGCGGCGGCTCGAAGCGGTCCATCAGCGGCGCCCACAGGAACTTGAAGGTGTACGGTAGCCCGACCAGGCTGAGAAAGCCGATGGTGGCGATGTCGAGGCCGTCCACCGTCAGCCACGCCTGCATCGCGGTGCCGGACAGCGCCAGCGGCAGGCCGCTGGCAAAACCCAGCACCCCGATCATGACCATGCGCCACGCGCCGCTCTTGCGAAAATCAGCCATCTACTCGTTCCTGTCCCTGCAAAATAAAAAGAGCGCGGATCACGCGCCCTGAAGCCGCCGGGGCCGGGCCCCGGCCAGCACTGCGTCAGCCGCGGCCGACCCGGTAAAACGCCAGGCTGCCGCGCAGATTGGGCAGGAAGCTCACCCGCCGGCCGTGCGCCATCACCACCCGCTCCAACACGCGGATGTGGTTCTTGGCGCACAGGTTCTCGAAGTCGCCCAGCATGCACCAGTGGATGTTGGGGGTGTTGTACCACTGGTAGGGCATGTCGTCGGACACCGGCATGTGGCCCTGCATGATCTGCCAGCGGTTCTGCCAGTAGCCGAAGTTGGGGAAGGTGACGATGGCCTCGCGGCCAACCCTGAGCATCTCCAGCAGGATCTCTTCGGTGTGCTGCATCGCCTGGATGGTCTGCGACAGCACCACGTGCTCGAAACGCTGGTCCTCGAATTCGGCGAGGCCGGCCTCGAGGTCGCCCTGGATGGCGTTGACGCCGGCCTTGACGCAGCTGACCACGTTATTGACGTCGAAATCGACGCCGTAGCCGTTGACCTGCTTGTGCTGCTGCAGCCAGGCCAGCAGTTCGCCCTCGCCGCAACCGAGGTCCAGCACGCGGCTGGCCGGGGCCACCCAGTCGGCGATCAGCTGCAGATCGGGGCGCAATGTTGTCAGTGTCGTCATGCGTTCACCTCCTCGGCCACGCGGTCCAGATAGGCCTGCATCAGGTCGACATAGGGTTGGTCGGTCATCAGGAAGGCGTCGTGGCCGTGCACCGATTCGATCTCGCCGTAGCAGACGCGCTTGCCGGCGGCGATCAGCGCCTTCACCGTCTCGCGCGAGCGTTCCGGCGAGAAGCGCCAGTCGCTGGTGAAGCTGGCCACCAGGAAGCTGGCCGTCGCCTTTTTCAGCGCCGCCACCAGGTCGCCGCCGTAGTCCTTGGCCGGGTCGAAATAGTCCAGCGCCTTGGTCATCAGCAGATAGGTGTTGGCGTCGAAGTAGTCGGAGAACTTGTCGCCCTGGTAGCGCAGGTAGCTCTCGATCTCGAACTCGACGTCATAGCCGAACTGGTATTCGCCGGAGCGCAGCATGCGGCCGAATTTCTCGCCCATGCCGTCATCGGACAGGTAGGTGATGTGGCCCAGCATCCGCGCCAGGCGCAGGCCGCGGCGCGGGATGGTGCCGTGGGCGTAGAAATCGCCGCCGAGGAAATCGGGATCGGTAATGATCGCCTGCCGCGCCACGTCGTTGAAGGCGATGTTCTGCGCCGACAGCTTGGGCGCCGAGGCGATCACCAGCGCGTGGGCGATGCGCTCCGGGTAGTCGATGCTCCACTGCAGCGCCTGCATGCCGCCGAGGCTGCCGCCGATCACCGCCGCCCAGCGGTCGATGCCGAGGCGGTCGGCGAGGCGCGCCTGCGCGGTGACCCAGTCCGGCACCGTCACCACCGGAAAGCGCGAGCCCCAGGGTTGGCCGCAATCCGGATCGATGCTGGACGGGCCGCTGCTGCCGTGACAGCCGCCGAGGTTGTTGACCCCGACCACGAAAAACCGGTTGGTATCGATCGGCTTGCCGGGGCCGACCATGTTGTCCCACCAGCCGGCGGCCTTGTCGTCCGGGCTGTAGCGGCCGGCAACGTGGTGATGGCCGGACAGCGCGTGGCAGATCAGAATGCCATTGCTGCGCGTGGCATTCAGCGTGCCGTAGGTTTCAAAAGTCAGGCGATACGACGCCAGCACATGGCCGCTGTTGAGCGGCAGCGGCGTGGCAAAATCCGCATGCTGTGGCGTCACGATGCCGACGGATGACGAAAGATTGGACATAACTGCCTCTTGTAATCGGCGGCGGGGGCAGGAATGGCGGCCTTTTCGGCTCTGCCCGTCCCCGTTCAAGGCTGCTCCTGAGCAAGGACAGAGCTTAGCTTGCCGACGCACGCTTGCACAGGCCTGCCAACGCCGCCAATAATCATTCCCTGCAAATTTTCGCGGTTTTTCGCCATGATCGGTCGCCTGTTCCGGCTTGCCCTGCTGTTTGTCACCGCTTTCCTGCTGATCCGCTGGCTGTTCAGCCGCGAACAGCGCCAGACCGTCCGCGAGTTCATCCGCACCCTCGCCATCGCGCTGCTGGGCAGCTCGCTGCTGTTCCTGCTGCTGAGTCTGGCCGGCGTGCGGCTGTAGTCGACAGCCTTGATCCCGCTCACTCCGCCGCGGCGGCCAAGGCGCTAGACTGCCGGCTTTTCTGCCGACGAGCCCTGGCTGCGCATGGACCTGACCCGCCACCTTCATACCTTCGGCCACTACCTGAAGACCCGTTTCGGGGAAAAGGTGCACAAGCTGTCGCTGGCCGGCGACTTCACCTGTCCCAACCGCGACGGCACGCTGGACCGCGGCGGCTGCACCTTCTGCAACGTGAAAAGCTTCGGCCGCGAGGGCGCCGCGCTGTCCATCGCCGAGCAGATCGCCCGCGAGAAGCACAAGACCGACCGTGCCCGCCGTTATCTGGCCTACTTCCAGGCCTATACCAGCACCTACGCCGAGGTGGCCACGCTCAAGGCGCTGTACGACGAGGCGGCGAGCCAGCGCGATGTCGTCGGCCTGTGCGTCGGCACCCGCCCCGACTGCGTGCCGGATGCCGCGCTCGACCTGCTTGCCGGCTACCAGCAGCGCGGCTATGAAGTCTGGCTGGAGCTGGGCCTGCAGACCGCGCACGACGCCACCCAGGCGCTGATCCGGCGCGGCCACGGCCTCGCCGACTACCGCGACGCGGTGCAGCGCGCACACCAGCGCGGGCTGAAGGTCTGCACCCACCTGATCGCCGGCCTGCCCGGCGAAGACGACCGCCACGTGCGGCAGACGCTGGCCACGGTGCTGGACATCGGCGTGGAAGGCCTCAAGCTGCACCCGCTGATGATCGTGCGCGGCAGCCGCATGGCGGCGCAGTACCGTCGCGGCGAGATCACCCCGCTGACGCAGGCGCACTACGCCGCGCTGGCGGCCGAGCTGATCCGCCACACCCCGCCCGAGGTGGTCTACCACCGCGTGTCCGCCACCGCGCAGGCGCCGACGC
>NZ_LFDT01000028.1:0-42441 GCF_001037925.1 Vogesella sp. EB
GCGGCGGATGCCGGCGGCGGCGAGGTGGAACTCGACGCCGCCATCGCCGACGGCCAGCTGCAACTGCGCATCCGCAACCGTCGCGGCCGCCTCAGCGCCGCCCAGCTGGCGCGCGCCGGGCTGGCACCGCTGGACAGCGACAAGCCGGCCGGCCTCGGCCTTGGCGTGATGCTGTCGCACGTGACGCTGTCGCACCTGGGGGGCGAATTGCGGCTGGAAAACGATGCCGCCGGTGGCGTGTGCGCCACGCTTCGGCTGCCGCTGGAGGGCGACGCATGATGGACATCCTGTTGGTGGAAGACGACGCGGTGTTCGCCGCGATGCTGGCGCGCAGCCTGCAGCGCCGCGGCCATGCGGTACGCCATGCGGCCAACGTGGCCGCCGCGTTGCAGGCGGTGACCAGTGCGCCGCAGGCGATCATCCTCGACCTCAATCTTGACGGCGACAGTGGCCTGCGCCTGCTGCCGCAACTGTTGGCCGCCGCGCCGCAGGCACGGCTGCTGGTGCTGACCGGCTACGCCAGCATCGCCACCGCGGTGGAGGCGGTGAAGCTGGGCGCGGTCAACTACCTGGCCAAGCCGGCCGGCGCCGACGAAATCCTCGCCGCGCTCGGTGAGCAGGCGGCAAACCCGGAACGCGCGCTGCCCGTCGCGCCGATGTCGCTGAAGCGCGTCAGCTGGGAGCACCTGCAGCGGGTGCTGGCCAAGCACGACGGCAATGTCTCCGCCACCGCCCGCGCACTGAACATGCACCGCCGCAGTGTGCAGCGCATGCTGGCCAAACGTCCGGTCCGTGATTGAGGCGCCGATCCGCCCGCCGCGGCGGGTGCCGGCAGCGGTGTGTCGTCGCCAAGAACCTGTGCACGATCTGCTGCGACCTGATATCAGTGGGTGATCCTGTGTTGGCATTGGCCAAAACATGGGTATCGATATCAGCATCAACGGCGCTTTTTGGGCCAGCTCCGCCTTGCCTGACTTGCGCGCGCGGGATCGTGAACCGCGGCTAAGCCCCTGATAAAGCAGTGGACAAATTAGAGCAATTGCCTTAAATTGTGCGCTGCACTCAAGCCGAAAGGTTTTTGTGGTGTTAGCCCCTCGAAGCATCCGTCGGCCCCGTGCCGGTGTGGTGTTTCTTCCTCGTGTTGGCCCCTGTGGAAACCCTCAGGGGATTTTTTTTGCCTGCTCGCCGTGACCGGCCGGCCGCGCGACCAGCACCGAATACGCCAATGCGGCCAACCTTGAGACAAGGTTGGCCGCATTGTTTTGTGGGTGTTGCCGCTCATTCGAGCGCCGGTGGCGCGGCCTGCCGTGCGTGCGCTGGCAATAACGCCCGCAGCGCCCTGAGCCGTGGCGCGCCGCCGCAGACGACAGGCGCAACGCAGGCGTAGTGAAGGCGTAGTGAAGGCGGCGCTTAGACTTGCAGCAGCCGCAGCACGTTCTGGCTCTGGCTGTTGGCCTGCGCCAGCATCGCGGTGCCGGCCTGTTGCAGCACGCTTTGCCGCGTCTGGTTGGCGGTTTCCTGCGCGTAGTCGGCGTCCATGATGCGCGAGCGCGCGGCGCTGGCGTTCTCGGTCGAGCTCTGCAGGTTCTGGCTGGCACTGTCCAGCCGCGACATCATGCCGCCAATCTTGGCCCGCTCCTGAGAGACGTAGTCCAGTGCCTGGTCGAGGTGGAAGATGGCGAACTTGGCCAGCTTGTCGAGATCAAGATCCTGCAGCCCGAGCGAGGCCACGTTCACCGCGCCGACCGAGCCTTGCAGCGTGTCGCCGGCATTGCTGCCGCTCTGCACGGTAAAGAAGTTCTGCCCGGTGGCGCCGGCAATGTCGGGGAAATCCAGCTTGAAGCCCTGCAGCACGTTGGCGCCGGACAGCGAGGCGTTATTGTCGTCCAGCGCCGTTTCCGCGTTCAGCACCGTGCCGCCGTCGGCATCGGCACCGCCGACGGCGCCGGTATCGGCATTGCTCAGGTCCATGCTGCCGATAAAGGCGGCGCCGTTGGTGTTCCACGAGGCGATGAAGGCGGCGCTGCTGGCCAGGTTGCCCTTGGTGGCGCTGTTGATCGCGGCGTCGAGCGTGGCGCCGCCATTCAGCGCCTGCATCACGTCCTTGATGCCGCTGCCGCCGGCCTGTTTCACCTGCTGGTGCAGGTAGCGGGTGGCGGCATAGGCAGCCGAATAGTGCGCCGAGTCGCTGGCCCAGGCGCCGCCGAGGTTATTGCCGCCGACCAGAGCGGCGGCACTGCCGGCCGCCGCCACGTCGCCGGCCAGGCGCTCGTCGGCGCCGTGGATGAATTCGGCGGTGCCCTCCATGAACCAGATCGGCAGCGTGGTGATGTTCATGCTGCGTCCCATCACCGCGTGCACCATCTCGTGGGCGATCACGCGATCGTTGTAGAACGGGGCGCTACCGCCGTTGGGCAGGTTGGCCGGCGTGAAGTCGGCCATCTCGACATTGAGCGCCACGCCCAGCATCCTGCCGCCGCCGTCGGTACCGGTGTAGCTGACCGAGGCCAGCGTGCCGCCCGGCGTGCCCGGATCCAGATTCACCGTCATGGTGGCGCCGTCGCCCTGGATACCGTAGAACTGCTTGATGCGGCGTTCCGACGCCTCCAGCCAGCCCAGCTGCAGGCCGTCCATCACCGCGCGCTTGTCGGCATCGCCGCCAAGGCTGGTGGTGGATTGCGAAAACACCTGCTGGCCGTTGAATTCGGTCTCGCGCCCGATCTGGTCGATGCCCTGCAGCAGCTGGTTGGCTTCCGCCTGCAGTGCCTGCCTGTCGGTGCTGCTCAGCGTGCCGTTGGCGGCCTGCACCGACAGCTCGCGCATGCGTTGCAGCATGTCGCTGACCTTGGCCAGCGCGCCTTCGGTGACCTGCAGCATCGAGGTATTGTCGGTGACGTTGCGTAGCCCCTGGCGCTCGCCGCGGATTTTTGCATCCATACGGCTGGCACTGGCCTGGCCGGCGGCGTCGTCCATCGCGCTGTTGATGCGCAGGCCGGAAGACAGCCGCGCCAGGGTCCGCGTCAGGCTGTTGCTCGACTTTTCTAATTGCCGCTGTGCATGCATGGCCAGCGTATTGGTATTGATTTGCACGAAGCGCGATCTCGCAGAGCGATGCTGGTGGCAAGGGATGATCCCTTATCGGCGCGGCGCGCTTGTTCTTGAGGGCTTTTGTTGCCGGATTATGGCTGTTTTGTATTTCCATGCCATTGTTTTTTATAGAAATACAAATGCATGGCCGATGTGCTTGCGGCCAACCTTGAGACAAGGTTGGCCGCATTGTTTTTGGTGCGTGGCCGTGTTTACAGCCACTTGCCCGGGTTCATGATGCGCTGCGGATCGAGCGCCTGTTTCACCGCGCGCATCACCGCCAGCGCCGCCGGGTCCTTGTAGCGCTGCAGCCAGTGGCCCTTGAGCTGGCCGACGCCGTGTTCGGCCGCCAGTGTGCCGCGCAGGCGGTGAACCTGTTCGTAGACGATGGCGTTGACCGCGTCCTCGTCGGCAAACAGTTCGGCATTGCCGGGGCGGGTGTGGCTGATGTTGTAGTGGAGGTTACCGTCGCCGGCGTGGCCGAAGGCGACGATGCGCACGCCGGGGAAGGCGGCTTGCAGCGCCGCGCCGCAGGCGTCGAGAAAGGCCGGGATCGCCGAGGTCGGCACGCCGATGTCGTGCTTGATGCTGGGGCCGTCGCGCTTTTGCAGCTCCGACATCTGTTCGCGCAGCTGCCACAGCCGCGTGCGTTCGTTGTCGTTCTGCGCCAGCACGCCGTCGCCGAGGCCGCGCGCGGCCAGCCACTGCAGCAGCCGCTCCTGCAGGCTGGTGTTGTCGCCGCTGTCGGACAGCTCGACCAGCAGCGCCCACGGCGCCCGGAACGGCAGCGCGCCCGGCTGGTATTTGGCAACCAGCTGCTGGCACACCTCGGACATCATCTCGAAGCTGGTCAGCCGGTCGCCGAACGCCGCCTGCAGCGCGTTGAGGGTGGCGATGGCCTCGTCGGCACTGGCAACACCGAGCAGCGCGGTGGCGTGCGCGGTGGGCTGCGGGAACAGCTTCAGCGTGGCGGCGGTGATCAGTCCGAGCTGGCCCTCGGCGCCGATGAACAGCTGCTTCACGTCCAGGCCGCTGGTGTCCTTGCGCAGCGCGGTCAGCGCGTCCAGCAACTGCCCGTCCGGCAGCACCACCTCCAGCCCCAGCGTCAGCTCGCGCATGGTGCCGAAGCGCAGCACGGCGAGGCCGCCGGCGTTGGTGGACAGGTTGCCGCCGATCTGGCAGCTGCCCTCGCTGGCCAGCGACAGCGGGAACAGCAGCCCGGCGCCGGCCGCCGCCGCCTGTACCGCCGCCAGCGTGCAGCCGGCCTCGACGGTGATGGTCTGGTTGGCCGCATCGACGGCGCGGATGCGGTTCAGCCGCCGCAGCGCGATGACCAGCTGCCGGCCGCTGCCGTCCGGCGTCGCCGCGCCGCAGGTGGAGGTGTTGCCGCCTTGCGGCACGATGGCGATGCGGTGGGCGGCGCAGAAGCGCACCAGCGCCGCCACTTCGTCGCTGCTGGCCGGCAGCGCCACCGCCAGCGGCGAGCCGTGGTAGCGGCCGCGGTAGTCGGTAATGAAGGGCGCGATGTCGTGCGGCGTGGTCAGCAGGTTGGCGGCGCCGACAATGGCGGCCAGTGGCGCAAGCAGATCGGTCATGAGGTGGTTTCCGGTTCGGCGCTGGTGTCCGAGTCGCAACCGGCGCCGATCGCCAGATAGCGTCGCGCCAGCAGCGCGAACAGCGGCACGGCGACGGCGGGCAGCCAGCGCAGGTAGTGGGTGGGGGCGGCGAGCAGGCCGCAGTGGTAGCGCGCGGCCGCGGCCTGCCACTGCAGTGCCGGGCAGGCGCCGCCACGGTGGCGCAGCAGCAGTTTTGACAGCGGGCAGGGTGCGGCGGCGCAGCACACGCCGCAGCCGTTGCAGGCGGCGCCGAGTGCCGGTTTGGCCGGGGCGGCGCGGGCCAGCCAGATGCGCTGCGGCGCGCTCATGTCAGTGCCCACTCTCCGGCACCATCAGCGCGTCCGGATGCTGCCAGCCGGGCTGGGCGGCGATGCGCGCCAGCCAGGCGCCGACCTGCGGCCAGGCTTGCAGGTCGATGCCGGCGTCGGCGGCCCACCACAGGTAGGCGCTGGCCGACAGGTCGGCGAGAGACAGACCGCCGGCAAGCAGGTAGTCCTGCGTCGCCAGTTGCGCGTCCAGCACGTCGAGGTCGGCGCGGCAGCGCTGTTCCAGCCAGGCTTCGACTGCTGCCGGCTGCGGCTCGAAGCGGCGCGCGTAGCGCAGATTGGGCAGCGACAGCCCGATGCGGTTGCTCTCCCAGCTCAGCCATTCGCGCAGCGCCTGGCGCTCGCCGGGCTGGCCGGCCAGCACGCCTTTATTCTCCGCCAGCCACTGCAGGATGGCGTTGGACTGCACCATCGCCACGCCGTCGACCACCAGCGCCGGCACCTCGTCCCAGCGGCTGGCGGCGCGGAAGTCGGCCGGGCGCTCTGCGCGCGGGGTGGACAGCGCAACGTGGCGGTATTCATGCGCGATATTGCCCAGCACCAGCGCCAGCCTGATCTTGTAGCTGTGGCCGGACAGACGGTTGCCGTAGAGGACGAGACTGCTCATGGGGGAATCCTGTGCCAGACGGGCTCGGCCCGCTCAAGCCTCCGATGATACGCGCAAGTGGCGGCTTGGCGCTGCTCACCACACCTCGCCGTGTCCCCGGCCAGCGCCGACCGTCGCAGCGGTACGGCAAGGTGGCGCCACGCAGGAGCGGGGGGCGTGGTGCTTAAGCCGGCCAGCCGCCGCGCAGCAGGCGGTAGCCCCAGGCCAGGATCTCGGCGCCGGCCCACCACAGCAGCGCGACATAGGCCCACGCCAGCGCGGTGGCGACGTAGCCGGCCAGCAGCAGTGCGCCGTCGCGCAGCCGCAGCCCCCACGCCAGCAGCACCACCGCGGCGGCGGGCACCATATTGTCGAAGGAGATCACCGGCACCGGCACCATCATCGACAGCCCGGCCAGCGCCAGCATGCCGCCATTGAGGTAGCGGTAGCGCGGCGAGCTGAGCCGCAACAGTCGCGGCCGGCTGCGCGTCAGCAGGCGCCGGTTGAATTGTGCCAGCAGCCGTTGCAGGCGCTCGCCCAGCGCCGGCGGCAGGCGGCGTTGCGCCAGCCACGACGGCAACGTCACCGGTCGTGCCAGCAGCAGGCCGCCGGCCAGCAGCAGGCACAGCACACCGACGCTGGTGGCCATGCCGGGTACGGTCAGTGGCAACAGCAGCGGCAGCGCCAGCAGCCCGAGCCAGCGCAACTGCTGGCGCGGGTGGCGGCCGACGGCCTCGCCGAGGGTGGCGTGCGACAGCGGGGCAGAGATGGCAGGCGCGCGGTCTTGGCGCGCGCGGCGGGAGCGGTGAGGCAGCATGGCGGTCCACGGAATGAAGGCAACAAGCACTATGCGACCGGCGCATGGCGAATTTGTTGCAGGCCGCGGCCGCCACGTGCCTTATTTTTGCCAGTAGGTCTTCACGTTGACGAATTCGTAGAGGCCGAACTCGGACAGCTCACGGCCGTAGCCGGAGGCCTTGACGCCGCCGAAGGGCAGCCGCAGGTCGGAGCTGGTGTAGCGGTTGATGAACACCGCGCCGGCCTCGATCTCGCGCCCCAGCCGCCACGCCTGCTCGGTGTCGGCGCTGAAGATGGTGGCGCCGAGGCCGAACGGGGTGTCGTTGGCCAGACGAATGGCGTCGTCGACGTTGGCCGCACGCAGGATGCTGGCCACCGGGCCGAACACCTCCTCGTGGTAGATGCGGCAGGCGCTGTTGACGTGGTCCAGCACCGTGGCCGGGTAGTAGAAGCCGGCGCCGTGCGGCATGATGCCGCCGGCCAGCAGCTGCGCGCCGTGGCCCTGCGCGTCCAGTACCTGCGCGTGCAGCGCCTCGCGCAGGTCGGCGCGGGTCAGCGGCGCCAGCGTGGTGGCAGCGTCGGCCGGATGTCCGGGTACCAGCGCGCGGACGTGTTCCAGGAAGGCGGCGACAAAATCGTCGGCGATCTCCGGCACCACGATCATGCGCTTGGCGGCGTTGCAGCTCTGGCCGGCGTCGCGAAAGCGCGAGTGCGCGGCCTCGCTGGCGGCGGCTTCGACATCGGCGTCGGCCAGCACGATGAACGGGTTGCTGCCGCCCAGCTCCAGTACGGTCTTTTTCAGGTGGCGGCCGGCCATGGCCGCGATCTGGCGCCCGGTGGTGGTGGAGCCGGTGAAGGCCACCGCGTCGCAGCCGCGGATCGCGTCGTCGACCGCCTCGTGGTCGATCCACGCCACGTCCAGCACCGCCAGCCCGGCACGGCGCACGATGTCCAGCAGCAGCGCGCTGCACTGCGGCACCGACGGCGCCGGCTTCACCAGGCAGGCGTTGCCGGACATCAGCGCCGGCACGGCAAAGCGCAGCACCTGCCAGATCGGGTAATTCCAAGGCATGATCGCCAGCACGATGCCCAGCGGTTCGAAGGCGACGCCGCTCTTGCTGGCGCCGGTGGCGATGTCCTTGCTGGCCAGCAGCGTCGGCGCCAGGTCGGCGTAGTAGCGGATCAGCTGCACCGACTTGTCGATCTCGGCCAGGCATTCGCGTTCCAGCTTGCCCACTTCCAGCGACACCAGGGCCGCCAGCGCATGACGGCTGGCCGCCAGCTGGTCGGCCAGCAACAGTAGGTGTTCGGCGCGTTCGGCGGTCGCGAGGTGCGACCACGCGTGCTGCGCACGGCGCAGCGCGGCCAGTTGTGGCGGCAGGGAATCGGCGGACAGGGCGGGGCGGGTGTACACCACCTCGCCGGAGGCAGGGTTGCAGCTGGTAAAGGCGGTCATGACGCGGCGGCTTGGCTACGGGGAAAGACGGTCACTGTAGCAAAAATCCACCCGCCGCGGCAGGCGGCAAGGTTGGCCGCAAGGGCTGCGGCCAAGCTGGTGTTGGCTTGGAGAGCGTTCACGATCTCGCGCTTACGCAAGACCAAGGCGAAAACGGCTGAGGAAGCGGCGTTTATCCGGCTTTAAACACGCATGCCGACGCCGTACTCACCGCGCAAGGTTTCACGAGGCGCAGCAGATCGTGAACAGGTTCTCAGCGGCCGGCGGTGTCGGTGCCGGGCACGCCGCGCACGCCGGCCAGCAGCGCGTGCAGCGTGGCATCGTCGCCCCAGTAGCCCAGCCGCGCCATGCAGTCGATGGCGGTCAGCGCGGCATCGCTCATGAACTGGCCGTTGACCAGATGCTGTTCCACTTCTGGCAGCGGCATCAGTACGTGCTCGGCCACTTCGCCGTCCTGGTTCTGCGGGATTTCGCCTTCCTTCAGCCACAGGTCGAACACGTACAGCCACTCGCGGTGCAGGCCGCGCGGCACCGGGCGCTCGGCCAGCAGCAGCGCGGTCTGCGGCAGCAGTTCCAGCCGTGTCGGCGGAATGCCGGCTTCTTCCCAGCCCTCGCGCTCCAGCGCGATCTGGATGCTCTCGCCGGCGGCGATGCCGCCGCCCATCAGGTTGTCGAGGCGGTTGGGCGCCACGTCCTTGAACGGACTGCGGCGACCGACCCACATGCGGATTTCGCCGTCGGCCATGCGCTGCAGGCCGTTGAGGTGCACTGCGCGGCTGGTCAGCCCCAGCGGGCGGAACGCGGCGCGTTCCATCTCGAAGGCCGGCGTGCCGTCGGTGAAATAGGCGGTGAATTTCTCGTCGCGCCAGCCGTTGAGCCAGCCGGCATCGCGCCAGCGCAGCGCGGCGGCGGCGAAGGTGGCGCTGCGCGCGGCAAAGTCGGCTTCGTCATCCAGCGCCTTCAGTACGCCGTTTTCCTCGCGGAAGATCGCCGCTTCCTGCGTCAGCAGGCGTTCGCGCCAGATGTCGTTGACACAGCCGATACGCTGACCTGCGAGTTCAAGAGGGGAATAACCAGTCTTGTCGTAGCACACGATCTGTTCGAGTGCGGCGGTAACGGCTTGCAACTGCATGACATCTCCTGCCTGTTTTCGTGAAGGCGACATCTTACGGAGATTTGCCGCGACGGACAGGAATTTGCAGCAGGATGGCATCTGGCGCGCGTGCCGGCGTGTGCATGTGCAACAGTCGTGGCGATTGCCTGCGCACGGAACATGCCCAGGGTATATAAATGCAGCTGACAGCGAGGGGAGACGCAGCGAGGAGGCTGCTTTGACAATCCGCAAAGAACACTGCGGCGGGATGCCGGATAATCCGGCGGATTGGCGCACCCGAGTGGGATCGAACCACTGACCTTCAGCTTCGGAAACTGACACTCTATCCAACTGAGCTACGGGTGCTGCGCAAAAAAGCAGGCGGATCATAGCGCAAAGCGGCGCCCAGCGTCCAGTCGTGACTGCCGGTTTCACGGATTTCCGGAAAGTTCCTGGCGCCTTTGCCTTGTGCGGGGGCTTTCCGTATAATTTCCCCAATTTTTGAATGACATTATTACAGCGAGGCTGGAATGAGTAACGAAACCAAAGCGCCAGGCCAGATCGTCACGATCTTGCTCGGTATCGTCGTACTGGTCGTGGTGGGTATCTGGTTGCTGGCGAAACTGGCCACCAGCGGTTTTGATGTCAATGCGGAAGTGATGAGCAAGGAAGCCGTTGCCGCCCGCCTCAAGCCGATCGGCGAATCCGTGGCCAGCGACGCGCCTCCGGGCATGCGCACCGGCCAGCAGGTTTACAGCGGCATCTGCATTTCCTGTCACGGCGCCGGCCTGGCTGGCGCACCGAAATTCGGTGACGCCGGTGCCTGGGCACCGCGCGTGGCACAGGGCTGGGATACCCTGGTCAAGCACGCACTGGAAGGCTTCAACGCGATGCCGGCCAAGGGCGGCGCGGCCGACCTGTCCGACGACGAGCTAAAACGCGCGGTGGCCTATATGGGTAACGCCGGCGGTGGCCAGTTCACCGAGCCGCCAGTTGGTGGTGCCGAAGCTGGCGCCGCTGCCGATCCTGCGGTCGTCGGCAAGAAAGTGTACGCCAGCGTGTGCATGGCCTGCCATGACAGCGGCGCGGCCGGCGCACCGAAGTTCGGCGACAAGGCCGCCTGGGCGCCACGTCTGGCCAAGGGCCTGGACGGTCTGGTGGCTTCCGCTACCAAGGGCCTGAACGCGATGCCGGCCAAGGGCGGTTACAGCGGCTCCGATGCCGAATTCAAGGCCGCCGTGGAATACCTGACCAACGCCGCCAAGTAAGTTGCCGGCAGTTGTCATCAAAAACGCCGCGCTGTTGCGCGGCGTTTTTCATTGCGGCCAACGTTGGCCGCAAGGCGGCGCTCACTCCTCCGGCTTCTGCACCTTGCTGTCGAGGCTGGCCATCAGGCTGGCCAGCTTGCTCTTGCCTTCGCGTTTGCTGACGATGGGCTCGGCGCCGGGTTTGCCGAAGTGGCGGATGTCGTCGCCGTTGATCTCGCCGATGAAGCGCGACGGCTCGACGAACAGCCACTCGCCGGCGCGGCGGCGCTTGACGCAGTAGGTCAGCGTCAGGCTGCGCTGGGCGCGGGTGATGCCGACGTACATCAGCCGCCGTTCTTCCTCCACCATGCCGTTGTCCACCGATTCGCTGTGCGGCAGGATGCCTTCCTCGCAGCCGATCAGGAACACGTGCGGGTATTCCAGCCCTTTGGACGCATGCAGGGTCGACATCTTCACCGCGTCGACCTCGCCCTCGTCGCGGCCTTCCAGCATGGTGATCAGCGCGATGGTCTGCGACAGCTCGATCAGGTTCTTGCCGTCGGCGTCGCCCTTCTTCTGTAGCCACGCCACCAGGTCCATCACGTTTTTCCACTTCACTTCCGCGGCGCGCGGGCTGTCCTCGCTGTCGTACAGCCAAGCCTCGAAGCCGATTGCCTTCAGCATTTCCATCACCAGCTCGCCGGCCGGCTCGCGCGTGGCGCGGTATTCCAGGTTGACGATGAAGCGGCAGAAGTCCTGCAACGGCGCCAGCTGCGCGGCACCGACCTGCAGCTGGAAGCCTTCCTCGTGCGCGGCGGCGAACAGGCTGTTGCCGCGCTGGCCGGCCCAGGCGCCGAGCCGCTCTAGCGTGGTGGCGCCGACGCCGCGTTTGGGCGTGGTCAGCGCGCGGATGAAGGCCGGATCGTCGTCGGGGTTGGCGATCAGGCGCAGGTAGGACAGCACGTCCTTGATTTCCGGCTTGTCGAAAAAGCTCTGCCCGCCGGCCATCTGGTAGGGGATGCGCTGGTTACGCAGCGCCTGCTCGAAGATGCGTGCCTGGTAGTTGCCGCGATAGAGGATCGCGTAGTCCTTGAACTCGGTGCGGTGCTCGAACTTGTGCGCCAAGAGACGCTGCACCACCACGTCGGCCTCGTGTTCCTCGTCCTTGCACTGCACCACGTGGATAGGCTCGCCAAGGCCCAGTTCGCTCCACAGCTGCTTCTCGAACAACTTGGGGTTGTTGGAGATCACCGAATTGGCGGCACGCAGGATGCGCGCGGTGGAGCGGTAGTTCTGCTCCAGCTTGATCACCTTCAGCCTGGGGAAGTCGTGCTGCAGCAGGCGCAGGTTTTCCATGTTGGCGCCGCGCCAGGCGTAGATCGACTGGTCGTCGTCGCCCACCGCGGTGAACATGCCGCGCGCTCCGGTGAGCAGCTTCACCAGCTGGTACTGGCAGGTGTTGGTGTCCTGGTATTCGTCGATCAGCAGATAGCGCAGCTTGTGCTGCCATTTCTGCAGCACCTCGGCGTTACTCAAGAACAGCTCGACCGGGAAGCGGATCAGGTCGTCGAAATCCATCGCCTGGTAGGCGGTGAGCGTGGTCTGGTAGCTGGCGTAGGTCATTGCGCAGATGCGGTCAAACTCGTTGTCGGCCTGCACGATGGCGGCGTCGGGGCCGAGCAGCTCGTTCTTCCACAGCGAGATGCGGCTTTGCACCTTGCGCACCTCGTCCTTGTGCGTGGTCTTGAGCACGTCGGAGATGATCTTGGCGGCGTCGTAGCTGTCGAGGATGGAGAACTGCGGCTTGTAGCCGAGGTGCGGCGCCTCCTGGCGCAGCAATTGCATGCCCAGCGAGTGGAAGGTCGACACGGTGATGCCCTTCAGCTCGCGGCTGTTCATCAGCTTGCCGACGCGCTCCAGCATCTCGCGCGCCGCCTTGTTGGTGAAGGTGATGGCGGCGATGTTGCGCGCGTCGTAATTGCCCTCGCGGATCAGGTACTCGATCTTCTGGGTGATCACCCGCGTCTTGCCGGAGCCGGCGCCGGCCAGCACCAGGAGCGGGCCGTCCAGCGACATGATGGCGGCGCGTTGCGGCGGATTCAGTTGCAGCAGGGACATGAGGTGTCGTCAATCTTTCATGGACAACGCGCATTGTAGAGCCAGCGGCACGATACGGCCATGCGCTTTCCTTTATCATTGGCAGCCGGCGCGCTGCCGTGGCAATCGCGGCGGGCGCGACGTTGCGGCACGGCTCAGGCCAAGGTTGGCCGCATTCATCCACAGGACAACAACACATGGCCACCTACGCGATTGGCGATTTGCAGGGCTGCTTCACGCCCTTTATGGCGCTCTTGCGCCAGATTGAATTCAACCCCGGCCGCGACACGCTGTGGCTGACCGGCGACCTGGTCAACCGCGGCCCGGAATCGCTGGCGGTGCTGCGCTGGGTGTTCGAACACCAGGACTGCACGCAGATGGTGCTCGGCAACCACGACCTGCACCTGCTGGCGGTGGCCGAGGGCTACGGCAAGATCCACAGCGACGACACCATTAACGACGTGCTGGACGCCGCCGACAGCAAGCTGCTGCTGGACTGGCTGCGCTGCCAGCCGCTGATGATCTACGAACAGGGCTACGCGATGGTGCACGCCGGCCTGCTGCCGGAGTGGAGCATCAACAAGGCGCTGCGGCTGGCGGAGGAGGTGGAGGACGAGCTGTCGGGCAAGGACTACCGCAAGCTGTTCGCCAAGCTGTACGGCAACAAGCCGGCGCGCTGGCACGGCGAGCTGAAGGGCATGGACCGCTGGCGGCTGATCATCAACGCGATGACGCGGATGCGCTTCATCAACAACGACGGCGAGCTGGACCTGTCCTACAAGGGCGAGCTGGACGGCGCGCCGGCGCAGCTGCGGCCGTGGTTCGCGGTGGACGGGCGGCGCAGCATGGACACGCCGATCATCTGCGGCCACTGGTCGGCGCTGGGACTGATGCTGACAGAGGACGTGCTGGCCATCGACAGCGGCTGCCTGTGGGGCGGCAGCCTGACCGCGGTGCGGCTGGAAGACCGCGCCCAGTTCTCGCTACCGTGCCCGCCGTACCGCCAGATCGGCAAGGGCAAGTAAGCCCCGGCGGCTGCGGCCAACCTTGGCAATGAAAAAGCCCCTGTCTTGCGACAGGGGCTTTGTGTTGGCGGTGCGCGGGATCAGCTCAGCTCTTGCGACACTTCGCGGATCAGGTGCGGTGCTTGTACCGGTGCACCGTGGTTGATCGGCGTCGGGTTGGCCAGCTCGCGCTGCATCTGCGCCACGTCCAGCGAGTCTTCCCACTTGGCGACCACCACGGTGGCCACTGCGTTGCCGATCAGGTTGGTGATGGCACGGGCTTCGGACATGAAGCGGTCGATACCGAGGATCAGCGCGAGGCCGGCGACCGGGATTTCCGGTACCACGGCCAGGGTGGCGGCCAGGGTGATGAAGCCGGAGCCGGTGACACCGGCGGCGCCCTTGGAGGTCAGCAGCAGCACGCCGAGGATGGTCAGCTCTTGCGTCAGGGTCAGGTCGATATTGCACGCCTGGGCAATGAAGATCGCCGCCATGGTCAGGTAGATCGAAGTGCCATCCAGGTTGAAGGAGTAACCGGTCGGTACCACCAGGCCAACGACCGGCTTGGCGCAGCCCAGCTGTTCCAGCTTGGTCATCAGGCGTGGCAGCGCGGATTCGGACGACGAGGTGCCCAGCACGATCAGCAGCTCTTCCTTGATGTACTTGATCAGCTTCCACACGCTGAAACCGTAGAAGCGGGCGATGCTGCCCAGCACCAGGCCGACGAACAGCACGCAGGTCAGGTAGAAGGTGCCCATCAGCGATGCCAGCTGCACCAGGCTGCCGACGCCGTATTTGCCGATGGTGAACGCCATCGCGCCAAAGGCACCGATCGGGGCCAGCTTCATGATGAAGCCGATCATCGCGAACAGCACGTGCGACACTTTCTCAAAGAAGCCCAGTACCGGTTTGCCCTGCTCGCCCATCAGCGACAGGCCGGCGCCGAACAGCACCGAGAACAGCAGCACCTGCAGGATCTCGCCATCGGCAAAGGCGCCGATCGCGCTTTGCGGAATCACGTGCAGGATGAAGTCCACCGTGCTCTGGCCGGCGGCTTTTTCGGTGTACTTGGCGATGGCACCGGCGTCCAGCGTGCTCGGGTCCACGTTCATGCCGGCACCCGGCTGCACGAAGTTCACCACCAGCAGGCCGATGGCCAGCGCCAGCGTGGTCACCACTTCAAAGTACAGCAAGGCCTTGCCGCCGACGCGGCCAACCTTTTTCATGTCTTCCATGCCGGCAATGCCGACCACGATGGTGCAGAAGATGATCGGCGTGATCATCATCTTCACCAGCTTGATGAAGCCGTCACCCAGTGGCTTCAGTTTGGCGCCGAATTCCGGCATCAGGTGTCCGAGGGTGACCCCCAGTACGATGGCGACAATGACCTGGAAATACAGGCTCTTGTAGAACGGTTTTTTCTGCATGGTGCACTCTCCTGTGTCTGGCGCCGTGATGGTCGCCCACGCTGTGTTGGCGTCTTGGCGAGGATCATGCGGCAGGCGGGCAGGGCGCCAACATTGGGTATTTCCCCATCGCGGAAAACCCTATTGGGGAATCTCCGTATTGGCTTTTGCCGGCTAGCAGGCTGACATGGTTGCGGTGCAGCATCGGTGATGCCCCATGCCGGCGGCGTGCAGGCCGGCCGGGGCTGGCCTGCACGGCTATTCGGCGGCGGCGACGGGCTCGGCCGGCAGCTGCAGTGCGTCGCGGATGGCGTCGCGCGCGGTTTCCGACAGCTGGAAGCGGCTGGCCAGCGCGGTGTCGTAGGGCGGGATGGCGGCGGTGTAGCTCAGCTCCACCACCATGGCGCGGCTGGCCAGGATCAGGCACAGGCTCTGCCAGAAGCTGGTGTCGCCGGCGTAGGCGGCGGCAGCGCAGTAGTGGCCGCCGGGCGTCAGGTAGCGGATCGCCACCGGCTGCACCGTGGCGTGCGCCAGGCGCGAGGCCTCGAACAGCGAGGCCTTGAACGGCAGCAGGCTGCGGCCGTCGGAGGTGGTGGCCTCCGGGAATACCGCCATGCAGCCGCCGTCCTGCAAGGCCTTGGCCAGCTGCTCGTTGACGCGGCTGGCGTCGCGGCGGTTGTTGCGGTCGATGAACAGGGTGCCGGCGTTCTTGATCAGGAAACCGGCCAGCGGCCAGTCGCGCAGTTCCTTCTTGGCCACGAAGCGCGACACGGTGACGCTGTTGAGCGCGAAGATGTCCAGCCACGAGATGTGGTTGGCGACCACCAGCGTGTTGGCCGGGTACACCGCCGGCGGCGTGCCGTGGACGCGCACCTTGATCGCCAGGATGTGCAGCAGGTGCCGCGACCAGCGCTGGGTGATCACCGCGCGGGCAGGTTGCGACAGGCGCGGATAGCGGGTGGCGATCACCAGCAGGCCGCGCAGCAAGTGCATGCCGAGGCGGCCGAGGCGGAGCAGGCGGGTAGGCCAGGAGGTGGGACGATGCACGATAGGCTTTATCAGTCAGGCGACGCGGCGCAATTTAACACGGCTGGCAATGCGGGCAAAAGCAGGAGCTGCGCTGCCCCTGGCGCAGCTCGCGGATCAGGCTGCCGCAGACGTGGCAGGGCAGGTCGCGACGGCCATAGACCATATAGCTTTGCTGGAAGTAGCCCGGCTTGCCGCGGGCGTCGACAAAGTCGCGCAGCGTGCTGCCACCGGCGTCGATGGCACGCGCCAGCACCGTCTTGATCTCGGCGGCCAGCCGCGCGCATTCCTCGCCGCTGAGGCCGTTTGCGGCGCGGGCCGGGTGGATGCCGGCGTGGAACAGCGCCTCGTTGGCGTAGATGTTGCCAACGCCGACCACCACGTGGTTGTCCATGATCGCCAGCTTGATGGCGCTGCCGCGGCGCTGGATCGCCCGCTGCAACACCGCACCGTCGAAGGCGTACGACAGCGGCTCCGGCCCCAGCTGCGTCAGCAGCGGGTGCGCCTCGATCGGACCCTGCTGCCACAGGATGGCGCCAAAGCGGCGCGGATCGCGATAACGCAGAACCGTTTGCCCCAGATCGATGTCTATATGGTCATGCTTTTCCGGCGGCGTGCCCGGCGCCACGAAGCGCAGGCTGCCGGACATGCCCAGGTGCAGGATCAGCGTGCCGTGTTCGAAGTCGACCAGCAGGTACTTGGCGCGGCGGCTGATGCCGAGCACGCGGCGGCCGGTCAGGTTGGCCGCCAGATCCGGCGGCACCGGCCAACGCAGGCGCGCCTCGCGCACGGTCACGCCACGGATGGTGGCGTGCAGCAGCAGGGGCGCGATGCCGCGACAGGTGGTTTCGACTTCTGGCAATTCCGGCATTGCAGTTTTCCTTGCCGTGAGCATGATTAAATGAATGGGCGTGGTATTCTACCCGTCTGAACCGATGTTTAGGCCAAGCATGAACGCACTACTCCGTATCGCCGCAGCACTTGCCCCCCTTGCCCTGGTCGCCTGCGCCAGTGTCCCGCCCGCTCCCCCCGCGTCGTCCGTCAGCGCGGAAGCGGTGGTCGAGGATCTCGCCGACGAGGCGGTCGAGGAGGAAACGGTCGACAACCCGCGCATTCCCAAGCTGGAGCTGAGCGAGGAGTGGCTGTACGGCCTGCTGGCCGGCGAGATCGTGGTGCAGCGCGGCGGCGCCGGTGTCGCCGCGGAAACCTATCTGCAACTGGCGCGCGAAACCCGCGACCCGCGCGTGGCGCAGCGCGCCTCCGAGTTCGCGATGTTCTCCGGCAACGTGCGCCAGGCCTCCGAGGCGCTGGCCTTGTGGATCGAGCTGGACCCGGATGCCGATTCGGCACGCGAACAGCTGCTGATCGCGCTGCTGCGTGCCGGCAAGCTGGCGGAAAGCCAGCCGCTGGTGGAAGGCATGCTGGCGCGACAACCGGCGCGTGCCGGTGCCATTTTCGTGCAGCTGGCGCGGCTGCTGGCACGGCAGCCGGACCGGGTCGCCGCGGCGAAGCTGGTCAGCGATCTCGCCGAGCGCTATCCGGAACTGCCGGAAGCGCGCTTTGCCCATCTGGCGGTGGCCGCCGAGGCCGGCGAGCAGGCCGAGGTCGACAAGGAGTTCGCCCGTCTCGCCAAGATTGCCCCGACGTGGGATCTGCCGCTGCTGTGGCAGGTCGACCGCCTGCGCCGCCACTCGGTGCCTGGCGCCATCGACTTCCTGCAGGCACAGCTGCAACTGCGTCCCGCCGCCAGCCTAGAGCTGAACCTGACCATGGTACGGTTGCTGGCCAGCGAGAAGCGCTACACCGACGCCCAGCGCCACGCCGAAAAGGCGCTGCAACAATATCCGAAACAGGCCGAACTGCTAAACATGGCCGGCCTGCTGGCGTTCCAGAACGGCAACCTGCCGCTGGCGCGCCGCCAGCTGGAGGCCTCGCTGCAGGCCGGTTACGCCGATGCCGACACCCTGCGCTACACCCTGGGCCAGCTGGCGGACGAACAGAAACAACCGCAACAGGCGCGCCACTGGTACCAGCAGGTGGGGCAGGGCGAGAACTACCTGCCGGCACGGCTGCGCCTGGCACAGCTGGACGCGGCGGACGGCAACTGGCAGCAGGCGATCAACGACCTGCAGCCACTGGGCAACGACGGCAACCAGCTGGTGCGGGTGGTCACGCTGCAGGCGCAGATCGCCAAGAATGCCGGCGACCGCGCGCAGGCGATGACGCTGCTGAACCAGGGCCTGCAACGCCAGCCGCGTGCCACCGAACTGCTGTACGACCGCGCGCTGCTGTCGGAGCTGGACGGACAGTTTGCGCTGGCGGAAAAAGACCTGCTGCAGGTGCTGGAGCTGGTGCCGGACCACGTGCACGCGCTGAATGCGCTGGGTTACGCGCTCAGCAACCACACCACCCGCTACCGCGAGGCACTGGCCTACGTGGAGAAGGCGCACCAGGCGGCACCGGACGATCCGATGATTCTCGACAGCCTGGGCTGGGTGTACTACAAGCTCGGCAAGCTGGAGCAGGCGCTGCAATACCTGCAGGCGTCCTACGCCAGCATGCCGGACGCCGAAGTGGCCGCCCATTTGGGCGAGGTGCTGTGGCAGTCCGGACGCCTCGACGAGGCGCGCAAGCTGTGGGCCGAGGCGCGCAAGAAGGAGCCGGATCACCCGGTGCTGCGTGAAACCCTGCAACGCCTGCAGCCATGATTGCGCGTTGGCTGTTACTGCTGCTGCCGCTGTGGCTGCTCGCTGGCTGTGCCTCGTTTCAGGAAGTGCCGTCCACTGCGGCACCGCTGCAGCCACAGGTGCAGGACCAGCCTTTCGACGTCGCCGGCCGGCTGGCGGTAAATCTGGACGGCAAGGGCCACGTCGCCGGCTTTGACTGGCAGCACACCGTGGACGACGACCAGCTGGCGATCAAGACGCCGGTGGGCAATACCGTGGCCAGCCTGCACCGCGACAGTCATGGTGTCACCCTGCTGGCCGACGGCCAGCAGCAGTTCGCCAGCGATGTCGAGACGCTGACCGAGCGCCAGCTGGGCTGGCCGCTACCGCTGGCCAATCTGGTGTGGTGGGTGCGCGGCCACCCGGCGCCGCAGTTTCCCTACACCACCACCCCGGAAGGCCACCTGCAGCAGCAGGGCTGGCTGATCCGCATCCACCGCGATGCGGCCAACCTTGCCCAGCCGCGCCGCGTCGAGCTGGAGCGCGAGGGCCTGACCATCCGTCTGGTGCTGTCCGACTGGCGCCAGTTTGTTCCCCTGCTACCCGTTGCCCCCGCTTTGCCATGACCGATTCCGTTTTTCATTCCTTTCCCGCTCCGGCCAAACTCAACCTCAACCTGCTGATCACCGGCAAGCGTGACGATGGCTATCACCTGCTGGACAGCGATTTCCGCTTCATCGACCTGTGCGACAGCATCGACATCGCGCTGCGCGACGACGGCGACATCGTGCTGCTGAACCCGATCCCCGGTGTGCCGCCAGACAGCGATCTGACCGTGCGTGCGGCGCGCCTGTTGCAGCAGGCCAGCGGCAGCACGCTGGGCACCAGCCTGCGCCTGCACAAGCGCATTCCAATGGGCGGTGGCCTCGGCGGTGGCTCTTCCGATGCGGCGACGGTGCTGCTGGCACTCAACCGCCTGTGGGGCTGCGGCCTGTCGCGCGCGGCGCTGATGCAGCTGGGCGTACAGCTGGGGGCCGACGTGCCGGTGTTCATCTTCGGGCGCAATGCGCGCGCCACCGGCATCGGCGAACAGCTGAGCGAGATCAGCCTGCCAGCGGCCTGGTATGTGGTGTTGCACCCAACAGTGCATGTGCCGACGGCGACGGTTTTCAAGGAATTTTCACGTCAGGTGTTGACAGGGCAGGCCAGTTTCTCCACAATGCGAACCCTAGCAACGACGCCGCAAAAACAAAACGATTTGCAAAGCGTTGTTTGCCAAATGTATCCAGCGGTAAATGAAGCCTTGAGCGCATTAAGAGAATGTGGCTCGCCGTTGATGACCGGTTCCGGAGCCTGTGTTTTCCTGGAATGCGGTAACGAAGATCAAGCAAAAACAGTATATCAGTCCTTGTCGTCACGATTCAGCGGCTTTGTTGCCAAGGGGTTGGCAGCGCATCCGATGTTTGACGGGGAATAGCAGTGCTACTGGGGAGTCGCCAAGTTGGTTAAGGCACCGGATTTTGATTCCGGCATGCGAAGGTTCGAATCCTTCCTCCTCAGCCAATACCCTGCACAATTTAAAGAATACTGGGGAGTCGCCAAGTTGGTTAAGGCACCGGATTTTGATTCCGGCATGCGAAGGTTCGAATCCTTCCTCCTCAGCCAGGCTTACGAGAGTAAACTAAGAAAAAAAGCGTGTAAGGCTCCTTACACGCTTTTTCTTTATCTACCGATTTAAGGCAATTCTTTTATGGCTGCATACGATAGTTTGATGGTCTTCACCGGGACGGCAAATCCGGAACTGGCGCAAAACGTGGTCAAGCACCTCGACATTTCGCTGGGACGTGCCGATGTCGGCAAATTCAGCGATGGCGAAGTCGCCGTTGAGCTGCTGGAGAACGTGCGCGGTCGCGACGTGTTCATCCTGCAGTCGACCTGTGCGCCGACCAACGACAACCTGATGGAGATCCTGACCATGGCCGACGCGCTGAAACGCGCCTCCGCCGGTCGTATCACCGCCGCGATTCCGTACTTCGGTTACGCCCGCCAGGATCGTCGTCCTCGCTCCGCCCGGGTGCCGATTACCGCCAAACTGGTGGCCAACATGCTGACCAGCGCCGGTATCGACCGCGTGCTGACCGTTGACCTGCACGCCGACCAGATCCAGGGCTTCTTCGACATGCCGGTGGACAACGTGTACGCGACACCGGTGCTGCTGAAAGACATCCGCTCGCAGCGCATCGAAGACCTGATCGTGGTCAGCCCGGACGTCGGTGGCGTGGTCCGTGCCCGTGCCGTGGCCAAGGCGCTGAATACCGATCTGGCCATCATCGACAAGCGTCGTCCGAAAGCCAACGTGGCCGAAGTGATGAACATCATCGGTGACGTGCAGGGTCGTACCTGCCTGATCATCGACGACATGATCGATACCGCCAATACGCTGTGCAAGGCTGCCTCCGCGCTGAAAGAGCGTGGTGCCGAGCGCGTACTGGCTTACGCAACCCACGCCATCTTCTCCGGCCAAGCCGTGGATCGCATCAACAATTCGGACATCGACCAGGTCGTGATCACTGATACCATTCCGCTGTCGGCGCAAGCCAAGCAGAGCAGCCGCATCCGCGTGGTATCGATTGGTGGCCTGATCGCAGAAACCCTGCGTCGTATCAACAACGAAGAATCGGTGTCCTACCTCTTCAATGAGGATCTGGTTTCGTCGGGCGCCTGCCTGCCGTAAACGTTCAGCCCACTGGTCGCGGTGGGCTGGAGATTTAAATCAAGCTGCAAAGCTAACTGGAGTTATTCAAATGGCAATCGAAGTTATCGCTACCAAGCGCGTTCTGGAAGGTACTGGTGCGAGCCGCCGCCTGCGTCGCGCTGGTCAAACCCCTGCTGTTGTTTACGGCGCAGGTAAAGAAGCCGTGTCCATCACCCTGGACCACAACACCATGTACTACGCGCTGAAAACCGAAGCCTTCCACAACGAAGTGCTGGAACTGGTGATCGACGGTCAGAAAGAGCAAGTTAAAGTTGCTGCTTTCCAGAACCACCCGTTCAAGCAACTGGTGCTGCACATCGACTTCGCTCGCGTGTAATGCTTAAGCGCCTCACCGTTTGACGGTGCGGTACGAGGCCCGCTGCTGATACTCTCTGCAGCGGGTTTTTCATTGTTGGGATCAAGAGAATGTCGGCAATCCGTCTGGTGGTGGGGCTGGGAAATCCCGGGCCGGAATACGAAAGAACGCGCCATAACGCAGGTTTCTGGCTGGTGGACGAACTGGCCTGGCAGCACAAGGCACCGCTACGTGGCGAGGGCAAGTATTTCGGCGAGGTATCGCGCGCCACGTTGGCCGCAGGCGATCTGTGGCTGCTCAAGCCGATGACCTACATGAACCTGTCCGGCCAGGCGGTGGGCGCGCTGGCGCGCTTCTACAAGATCGCGCCGGAAGAAATCCTGGTGGTGCACGACGAGTTGGACCTGCCGCCGGGCGCGGCACGGCTGAAGCAGGGGGGCGGCCACGGCGGCCACAACGGGCTGAAGGACATCATCGCCAAGCTGGGCTCGCCCAACTTCTGGCGTCTGCGCCTGGGCATCGGCCATCCCGGCGACCGTAACGAGGTCGCCAACTTCGTGCTGAAGAAGGCGCGCGCCGAAGAGCAGCAGGCGATCGACGAGGCCATCACCAAGGCGCTGCAGGTGATGCCGGACGTGCTGGCCGGCAACAGCGCGGCGGCGATGAAAACGCTGCACACCGCCGCCAAGTAAACGTTGGCCGCAGGCTGCGGCCAAGCCAGAGTGCACAAAAAATGATCGGCCAGGTGGTACAATGCCACCGGTCAATGCCTGCGGCGCCAAGCGCGCAGGCCGGAAAATTCGAGGAATTCCCATGAGTCTGAAATGCGGTATTGTCGGTCTGCCCAACGTCGGCAAGTCCACCCTGTTCAATGCACTGACCAAGGCCGGTATCGAAGCGGCCAACTATCCGTTCTGCACCATCGAGCCGAACGTCGGCATCGTGGAAGTACCGGATCCGCGCCTGGACGAGCTGTGCAAGATCGTCAATCCGCAGAAGACCCAGCCGGCCATCGTCGAATTCGTCGACATCGCCGGTCTGGTGGCTGGCGCCTCCAAGGGCGAGGGCCTCGGCAACAAGTTCCTGGCCAACATCCGTGAGACCGACGCCATCGTCAACGTGGTGCGCTGCTTCGACGACGACAACGTGGTGCACGTTGCCGGTCGTGTCGATCCGATCGCCGACCTGGAAACCATCGGCACCGAACTGGCACTGGCCGACATGTCGGCGGTGGAAAAGGCGATCATCCGCGATGGCAAGAAGGCCCGCGCCGGTGACAAGGACGCGCAGAAGCTGGTGGCGCTGCTGGAAAAACTGATGCCGCACCTGAACGAAGGCAAGCCGGTACGCAGCATGAAGCTGGATGCCGACGAGCAGGCGCTGCTCAAGCCGCTGTGCCTGCTGACCATCAAGCCGGCGATGTATGTCGCCAACGTGGCGGAAGATGGCTTCGAGAACAACCCGCACCTGGACAAGCTGAAGGAGCTGGCCGAGGCCGAAGGCTCGCCGGTGGTGGCGCTGTGTGCCGCCATCGAGAGCGAAATCGCCGACCTCGACGACGCCGACAAGGTGGAATTCCTCGCCGACATGGGCCTGGAAGAACCGGGCCTCAACCGCCTGATCCGTACCGGCTACAAGCTCCTGGGCCTGCAGACCTACTTCACCGCCGGGGTGAAGGAAGTGCGCGCCTGGACCATCCACGTCGGCGATACCGCGCCGCAGGCGGCCGGCGTGATCCACACCGACTTCGAACGCGGCTTCATCCGCGCGCAGACCATCTCCTACGCCGATTTCGTCGCCTACGGCGGCGAAGCCAAGGCCAAGGAAGCCGGCAAGATGCGCGCCGAAGGTAAGGACTACGTGGTGCAGGACGGCGACGTGCTGAACTTCCTGTTCAACGTCTAAGCCCGTTCCCGGCCGTGCCGGCCGCGACGGCATCAGCAAGCCCGGCGCCGCCGGGCTTTTTCTTTGCCGGCGGGCTGTGGCGCGGCGGGCCGCCTTGCCGGTGACTGGCAATACTTCCGCGCCAGCGCGCGGGATATTGCGTACAATCGCGCTCTGGATTGCCGCCCCGCGGCACCGCTGTTATCCGCTTTTGGTGATTTCCTTATGCGTTTTCATTCGCTGCCAAGGCTGGAGCAAAGCGGTCGGCTTTGTTATAGTTCTTTCTGTTTTATTGATTTTGAAATCAATATCAAAAAGGAATAAAAAATGAAAAAAGTTCTGCTTACCCTGACGCTGCTGGGCGTTGCGGCCAACGTTTACGCTGCCGACCTGCTGGACACCGTGCAGCAGCGTGGCACGCTGAAGATCGCGCTGGAAGGCACCTATCCGCCGTTCAACTTCAAGGACAAGGACCAGAAGCTGACCGGTTTTGAAGTGGAGCTGGGCGCGGCACTGGCACAGAAGCTGAAGCTGAAGCCGGAATTCATCACCGGCGAGTGGAGCGGCCTGCTGGCTGGTCTGCAGGGCGGCAAGTTCGACGTGGTGCTGAACCAGGTGTCGATCACCGACAAGCGCAAGGAAGTGTTCGACTTCTCGCAGCCGTACACCATCTCCAGCGCGCAGCTGATCGTGCGCAAGAACGAGAAGCGCAGCTTCAAGAGCTTGGCCGACCTCGCCGGCAAGAAGATGGGCGTGACCCAGGGCAGCAACTACGCCGAGATGGTGAAGGCGCAGGGCGGTATCGAGTCCAAGTTCTACCCGTCGGCACCGGAAATCTTCCAGGATCTGGCCACCGGCCGCATCGACGCCGGCATCAACGACAGCCTGCTGATCCCGTTCGCGATCAAGGAAGCCAAGCTGCCGCTGAAGGCAGGCGCCGCGGTGGGCAGCGCGACGCAGATGGGCATCCCGTTCGCCAAGGGCAATCCCAAGTTCAAGGTGGCGCTGGACGGCGCGCTGAATGCCTTGCACAAGGACGGCAGCTTCAAGAAAATCTCGGTGAAGTGGTTCGGCATCGACGTATCGAAGGCTCCGGGCGCACGCTGAGCGCTGCGGCCAACCTTGACGCCTCCGCCAGTCGCGGAGGCGTTTGTATTTGAAGGATGAATGATGGAATGGCTTGAGTTGGCAATGACTGCCGTCCCGGTGCTGATGACCGGGGTCGGCTATACCTTGCTGTTCGCGGTCTCGGCGATGGTGCTGGGCCTGACGCTGGGCTTCGCCGTCGCGCTGGTACGCATCGCGCAGGTGCCGCTGCTGTCGCAGCTGGCGGCGCTGTACGTCAGCCTGATGCGCGGCACGCCGCTGCTGGTGCAGATTTTTGTCATCTACTACGGACTGCCCAGCGTCGGCATCGAGTTCGAGCCGGTCTCCGCCGGCATTCTGGCGCTGACGCTGAACGTGGCCGCCTACCTGTCGGAGAGCCTGCGCGGCGCGATGGCCGGCGTCGAGCGCGGGCAGTGGGACGCGGCGCTGTCGCTGGGACTGGGCTGGTGGTCGGCGGTGCGCTTCGTCATCGCGCCGCAGGCGGTGCGGCTGGCGGTGCCCAGCCTCGCCAACAGCCTGATCTCGCTGATCAAGGACACCTCGCTGGTATCGGTGATCACCGTCTCCGAGCTGATGATGGTGACCAAGGACCTGATCGCGCAGACTTTCCAGCCGCTGCCGCTGTACCTGATGGCGGCGGCGATCTACTGGGTGTTGAGCGCGCTGTTCGAACAGGTGCAGCAACGGGTGGAGCGCCACTTCGGCCGCGCCCACGCCCGCTGACGCGCTCCATGCGGCCATGAGCGAAACGAGGGATACCATGAAATTTGCCACCAAGGCGATCCACGCCGGTTTTGACTACCACCAGCACAACCGCGCGGTGATGCCACCGATCTACCAGACCTCCGCCTTTGCCCACGACGCGGTGGGCGAGTCGCTGGAATTCGCCTACGCCCGCACCGGCACCCCGACGCGGGCGGCGCTGGAGGCCAACTTTGCGGCACTGGAAGACGCCGCCCACGGCCTGGCCTTTGCCAGCGGCATGGCGGCGATCGACGCGGTACTGCGCGCCACGCTCAAGCCCGGTGACGAGGTGATCGCGGTGGCTGACCTGTACGGCGGCGCCTATCGCATCCTCGACAAGGTGCTGGCGGCGCAGGGCATCAAGGTGACCTTTGCCGACCTGTCCGATGCGGCCAACCTTGAGGCCGTCATCAGCAGCAACACCAGGCTGCTGTGGCTGGAGACGCCGACCAATCCGCTGCTGGGCATGGTCGACATCGCCGCGCTGGCGGCGATCGCCCACAGCCACGGAGCGGTGGTGGCGGTGGACAACACCTTCGCCACACCCTACCTGCAGAACCCGCTGAACCAGGGCGCCGACATCGTGGTGCACTCCGCCACCAAATACCTCGGCGGCCATTCCGACGTGCTGCTGGGGCTGGTGGCGGTCAACGACGCGGCGCTGTTCAAGGCGATCAAGTTCATCCAGAACGCTGCCGGCGCGGTACCGGGGCCGCAGGACTGTTTCCTCACCCTGCGCGGCATCAAGACGCTGGCGCTGCGCATGGAGCGCCACTGCGACAACGCCGAGAAGGTGGCCGCCTTCCTGCAAAACCACCCGGCGATCGACAAGGTGTTCTTCCCCGGCCTGCCCGAACACCCGGGCCACGAGCTGGCGAAACGCCAGATGCGCCGCTTCGGCGGCATCGTCACCGTGTACCTGAAGGAAGATAGCCGCGCCGCCGCCAGCCGCGTCGCCAGCCGGTTGCAGCTGTTCCTGCTGGCGGAATCGCTGGGCGGGGTGGAGTCGCTGGTCAACCACAGCTACACCATGTCGCACGGCGGTATGCCGCCGGAGCAGAAGGCGGCGCTGGGCATCCGCGAGGGCCAGCTGCGCTTGTCGATCGGCATCGAGGACATTGACGACATCCTCGCCGACCTGGCGCAGGCGCTGGCGGAGTAAGCGCTGCGGCCAACGTTGGCCGCAACGCAGTTGCTGACAAGCCACGCTCCCGGGCGTGGCTTTTTCATGGCCGGCTGGCCGCTGCCTGGCGCTTCGCCGGGCTACGTTTTTGGTGCGGGTATGTCCTGCGGCCAACCCTGGCCGCAACTCAGCCTGGGAAAACAAAAGCCACGCTCTCGGGCGTGGCTTTTTTCATGCTGCGAAACGCGGGCTGGGACTTACTTGAACAGCGCGGCGTTGGCGTCGATGGCTGCCAGTGCGCACTGCTCGTCGAGGTGGCCGCCGGGGGCGCCGCCGATGCCGATGGCGCCGATCACCTCGTTACCGGCCTTCAGCGGCACGCCGCCGCCCAGCAGCAGGAAGCCGGGGATGTCGGTGAGGTTGGCCGCGCCCGGATTCTTCTGCGCGTTTTCCATCATCGCCTGGGTCGGCGCCTTGGCGGAGGCGGAGGTGAACGCCTTGGCACGGCTGGCCTCGATGGTGTGCGGGCCTGCATTGTCGGCGCGGGCGAAGGCTTTCAGGTTGCCGGCGCGGTCGACCACGCTGACGCCGACGTTCCAGCCCTTGGCCTGGCACTGCGCCACCGCGTCGCTGGCCAGCTTCTGCGCGTCGGCCAGCGCGATATTGCGTTCGGTTACCGGGGCGGCATGGGCGGCGCTGGCGGCGAGCAGGGTAACGGCGATGAGGGTACGGATCATGATCAAGCTCCTGTGCGGAATGAGTGGGGACGACAGGATCAGCTTAGCTGCTGCGCCGCCGGCGCGATATTCGGTCGACTTACGCGGCGGCCTCCGTAGCAGTACGGAGCCGGCGGCTGGCCGCGGCACGAGCGGCGGCGAGCTCAGGGCTGCCCGGCGCGCGTGACGCCGGGGCGCCGCGCATTGCCGGCGCGGTGCTCAGCGCTGCGGCAGCAGCAGCAGGTAGTGGCGGATCAGTTGCGCCAGGGTGTCGACCTCCAGCTTGGCGAACACGTTGGCGCGGTAGGTCTCCACCGTGCGCGGCGACAGCGCCAGCTCGCGCGCGATCTCCTTGTTGGTCATGCCGTCGGCGATGCGCTGCAGCACGTCCAGCTCGCGCCCGGACAGCCGTTGCAGCCGCTGCTGCGCGGCGAGGCTGGCGGCCTGCTTGTCGCGCCGGGCGATGTGCTGGCGCACCGCTTTTTGCACGCTGTCGAGGAATACGTCGTCGTCGACCGGTTTCTGCAGGAATTCCTCGGCGCCGTTCTTGAACGCGCGGCGGCAGAGGTCGACGTTGCCGTGGCCGGTGAGCATGATCACCGGCAGGTCGCTGCCGGCGGCGAGGGTGTCGAGCACGTCCAGCCCGCTGATGCCGGGCATGCGGATGTCCAGCACCACGCAGCCGATGCTGTGGCGGTCGTGCTGGGCCAGGAACTGCTGCGGGCTGGCAAAGCCCTCGGCGCGCAGGCCGACGCTTTTCAGCAGCAGTGCCAGCGCGTCGCGCACCGCGTCGTCGTCGTCGACCAGGTAGATCAGTGGAGAGTGCTGCTGGTTCATGCGTTGTCCTCGTCGGCCAGCGGCAGGCGCAGCGTGAAGCAGGCACCACCGGCGGGCAGGTTGGCCGCAGTGAGCTGGCCGTGCAGGCTGTGCGCCAGTGTCTCGCACAGGCTCAGTCCCAGCCCCATGCCGCCGGCTTTGGTGCTGAAAAACGGCTGGAACAGCTGCGGCAGGTCGGCGGCGGCGATGCCGGGGCCGCTGTCGCTGACTTGCAGTCGGTAGCGGCCGGCGTCGCTGTCGGCGCGGATCTCGATGCTGCCGGGCTGGCCGGCCAGCGCGTCGACCGCGTTCTGCAGCAGGTTGTGCACGATCTGCTCCAGCGCCACGCTGTCGGCCAGCGGCCGCCGCCCGGTGCTGGCATCGAGGCAGTGCAGGCGGATGCCCAGCGCTGCCAGCTCGGCCTGGCGCAGGTCCTGTACCGAGGCCAGCAGTGCGGCGCTGTCGACGCCAGCCAGCGGCCGCGGCGCCTGCTGCGTCACCAGTGCGCGCAGGCGGGCGATGATGTCGCCGGCGCGCTTGGCCTGCGCCGCGCTGCTGGCCAGCGCCTGGCGCACCGTGTCGCGCTCGTCGTCGTCGTCCAGCAGCCGCTGGCAGGCGCGCAGGTTGGCGAGGATGGCGGTCAGCGGCTGGTTCAGCTCGTGCGCCATGCCGGCGGCCATCTCGCCGAGGGTACTGAGGCGGCTGACTGCGGCCAACCTTGCCTGTTCCCGCTCGCGCTGCGCCTGTTGCCGCGCCAGCCGGCGGCTGTGCTGCCACGCCAGCAGCAGCGCCAGCGCCGTGCTGACCGCCAGCCAGCTCAGCCACGGCCACTGCGCGATGCCGTAGCGCTGCCGGCTGTGAAAGGTGAACGGCTGCGCGCTGGTCGGCAGCGGCTTGTCGAGCGCCATCGGCCAGCCCCAGTCCGGCATCGGCTGGTTCAGCAGCACGCTGTTGCCGCCGGGCAGTTGCAGCTGCACCCGCTGCAGCGTGGCCGGCCATTCGCTGGCCGCCAGCAGGCGGCGGCTGTCGAGCAGCAGGCTCCAGCCGGACGGCGCCACCAGCCAGTATTGCGTGACCCCGGCGGCCTGGGTCTGGATGCGGCGCTGTTGCCGCGCCCGTGCCAGCGTGGCGGCCAGTGGCGGCGGTGTGCTGCCGCTGCCCAGCCAGCGGCCGTCCTGCCGCAGGCCCAGCGCCAGCAGCTGCGGCATCGCCGGGCGCAGGCCGGCCAGCAGTTCCGCCGCTGGCGGCGGCCGTTGCTGCAGCGCGAGGGTGGCCAGCACCGCCTCGTGCTGCACCATCTTCTGGCTGAGCAGGCGGTGGGCGATGCTGCTGTTCTGCTGGAACAGGCTGCGTTGCTGGCTGAAGCCGGCCAGCAGCAGTACGCCGCCGGCGAGCAGGCTGAGCAGCAGCCAGCTGGCGGGCAGCAGATAGGGGCGCAGGGGTGTCATGCTGCCATTATGGCATTGCCGCTGGTGGCAGTCGTTCCGTAGCGCTACGGAGCCGTGGCGCTTTGCTGGCGGCCGGCTTGTGCCGCGTGCCGCGGTGGGCTACAACGCAGCAAGAGGCTCCCTTGTCCCGTCGCGGAGGGCTTATGCGGCTTGCGAATGCTCTGTTGCTGGCCTGTTGCTGCCTGCAGCCGCTGCTGGCGGGGGCACATGCCATGCTCAAGGTGGTGACCGAAGACGCGCCGCCGTTCAATTTCATCGTCGGCCAGCGCCTGCAGGGGCCGGCGCCGCGCTTTGTCGAGCAGTTGCTGCGTCATGCCGGGCTGCCGTTCCAGCAGCATGTCTATCCGTGGGCGCGTAGCATGGCGCTGGCCAGCCACCAGCCCAACGTGCTGATCTATTCGCTGGCGCGCACGCCGGCGCGCGAGGCGCAGTTCCACTGGCTGGGGCGGCTGGGCTCGGAGCGGGTGGCGCTGTATGCGCTGGTCAGCCGTCGCGACCTGCGCGCCAGCACGCTGGCGGAGGCGGGTCGCCTGCGCATCGGCATCAGCAACCAGGATGTGCGCGGCCAGTGGCTGCGCGAGCAGGGCTTTGCCGAGGCCAGCGCCAACCGTCACGCCGGGCTGGATGTCGCCGACAATATGGAAACCAATCTGCGCCGGCTGCAGCTGGGCTGGATCGATGCGGTGCCGATTTCCGCGGACAGCTTGCAGGCGTATTGCCGCCGCGAGCTGCTGGATTGCCGCCAGTTCCGCCAGTTGCTGCCCTTGCCGCTGACCATGGAGCTGTACCTGGCCGCCAGCCTTGGCACGCCGCCGGCGACGCTGGCACGGCTGCGCCACAGCTACCAGGCCCTGCTGCGCGACGGCAGCTTCGCCCGCATCTTTCGCGGCTACCAGTGAGCCTGCCGCGCGGCCATGAAAAATGCGGCCAACCTTGTACAAGGTTGGCCGCATCGTTTGCCAGCGCTCGGGATCAGGCCTTCACGCAATCCACGAAGTAGGTCTTCTTGCCGTCACGGACTTCGGCGATCAGACCGTGCACGTCGGTCTCGAAGCCGGGGAAGCCGCGGTTGAACTGCTCGGTGAAGCGCAGATAGTCGACGATGGTCTTGTTGAACACTTCACCCGGGATCAGCAGCGGGATGCCCGGCGGGTACGGGGTCAGCAGTACCGCGGTGATGCGGCCTTCCAGCTTGTCGACCGGCACGCGCTCCACTTCGCGGTGCGCCATCTTGGCAAACGCGTCCGATGGCTTCATGCCCGGCACCATTTCCGACAGGTAGATCTCGGTGGTCAGCCGTGCCACGTTGTGCTCGTGGTAGGCGCGGTGGATCTTCAGGCACAGGTCCTTGAGGCCGACGCGCTCGTACTCCGGATGCTTGGCGATGAAGTCCGGCATGCAGCGCCACAGCGGCTGGTTCTTGTCGAAATCGTCCTTGAACTGTTGCAGCGCCGCCAGCAGCGTGTTCCAGCGACCCTTGGTGATGCCGATGGTGAACATGATGAAGAAGCTGTACAGGCCGGTCTTTTCCACCACCACGCCGTGTTCGGCCAGGTACTTGGTCACCATCGAGGCCGGGATGCCCAGCTCTTCGAAGCTGCCGTCCACGTTCAGGCCCGGGGTCAGGATGGTGGCCTTGATCGGGTCCAGCAGGTTGAAGCCGTCCTCGATGCCGGCAAAGCCGTGCCAGGTTTCGCCGGTTTTCAGTTCCCAGTCCTGTGGGTCGCAGATGCCGTCTTCCGACAGCTTTTCCGGGCCCCACACGCGGAACCACCAGTCCTCGCCGTACTCCTCGTCCACCTTGCGCATCGAGCGGCGGAATTCCAGCGCCTCGGCCAGCGATTCTTCCACCAGCGCCTGGCCGCCCGGCTGTTCCATCATCGCCGCCGCCACGTCGCAGCTGGCGATGATCGCGTACTGCGGGCTGGTGGAGGTGTGCATCAGGTAGGCTTCGTTGAAGCTGTGGGTGTCCAGCTGGCGGTTCTGCGGGTCCTGCACCAGGATCTGCGACGCCTGCGAGATGCCGGCCAGCAGCTTGTGCGTGGATTGCGTCGAGAAGATCATCGACTCCTTGCAGCGCGGACGGCCTTCACCGATGGCGTGGAAGTCGCCGTAGAAGTCGTGGAAGCTGGCGTGCGGCAGCCACGCTTCGTCAAAGTGCAGGGTGTCGACCTCGCCATCCAGAATGCCCTTGATTTCCTCGACGTTGTACATGATGCCGTCGTAGGTGGACTGGGTGATGGTCAGGATGCGCGGCTTGGCGTTCGGGTTCTTGGCCAGCGCTTCGCGGGCGAACGGGTTGGCCGCAATCTTGGCGCGGATCGCGTCCAGCGAGAATTCCGCCTTCGGGATCGGGCCGATGATGCCGTAGTGGTTGCGCGTCGGCATCAGGAATACCGGAATGGCGCCGGTCATCATGATCGCGTGCAGGTTGGACTTGTGGCAGTTGCGGTCGACCAGCACGATGTCGCCGGCGGCGACGGTGCTGTGCCACACGATCTTGTTCGAGGTCGAGGTGCCGTTGGTGACGAAGAAGCAGTGGTCGGAGCTGAAAATGCGCGCCGCATTGCGTTCCGACGCCGCGACCGGGCCGGTGTGGTCCAGCAGCTGGCCGAGTTCTTCCACCGCGTTGCACACGTCGGCGCGCAGCATGTTTTCGCCGAAGAACTGGTGGAACATCTGGCCGACCGGCGACTTCAGGAAGGCCACGCCGCCGGAGTGGCCGGGGCAGTGCCAGGAGTAGGAGCCATCCTGCGCGTAGTTGACCAGTGCGCGGAAGAACGGCGGCGCCAGGGTGTCGAGGTAGCTCTTGGCCTCGCGGATGATGTGGCGCGCCACGAATTCCGGGGTGTCCTCGTGCATGTGGATGAAACCATGCAGCTCGCGCAGGATGTCGTTGGGGATGTGGCGCGCGGTGCGCGTCTCGCCGTACAGGTACACCGGGATGTCCGGGTTGCGGCGGCGGATTTCGGCGACAAAACCGTACAGGCCGCCCAGTGCCGAGGTGGCATCTTCGTCGGTCTGGAATTCCTCGTCGTCGATCGACAGGATGAAGCCGGCGGCGCGGCTTTGCTGCTGCGCGAACGAAGTCAGGTCGCCGTAGCTGGTGTAGCCGATCACGTCCATGCCTTCGGCCTGGATGGCGTTGGCCAGCTCGCGGATGCCGGAGCCGCTGGTGTTCTCGCTACGGAAATCTTCGTCGATGATGACGATCGGGAAGTGAAAACGCATACCTGAGTCCTTGTTGCGGTTAACTCGGACACTGCCGTGATGCGCAAGGCGGCTGCAGACGGAGGCTTGGGTCCCCTGCTGCGGGCAGGGGTGATCCCGGGCACCTGTAACGCCTGTTACGGCCTTCGCGGCATGGCCGGAAGTGTCACTCGGTGCGCGTTGGGGCACAGTTCTGTACGTACGACGTGATGCCGCCGCCCTGGATGGCTGGCCTTGAGGCGCGTGGTTTTTCCGTCTTGCCGTCCCGATGGAAATCGGGCGCAAGGCCGGAGCAAAGGGGCGCTTTGCACCGCGGTCCGCACTGGGCAAAGCCTTGCTTTGCCTTCACGTCTGCCGGCTTAGGGTGTTGTCGTCCGGGTGGCCCTGCAAGGTTGGCCGCAACGGAAAACACCTTCGAATAACCCAAGAAAGCGCGCATTGTAGCGGCAATGGCGGCACAGATGTTGCACAGCAGTATCGTGTGCCCGCCGTTGCTGTCATTTCGCGGTAATACTGCGCCGGGCAAGGCTGGCCGGGGCGCGGCGGATGGTCGCAAAATCAAGGCTTAACATCATCGTCCGGCGGCGGCTTGTCCTGCCTGGCGGGCACGGCGGGGTGTTGTTTTTTTTGCCAGCGGCGGCGGTACAGCGTGGCGGCGCGCAGCAGCACCGAGATGCCGGCAAAACCGAGCAGCAGCGCCAGCGGTAGCGCCGCCAGCCACGGAAACAGCAGCACCAGCAGGGTCAGGCCCAGCAGGGTCAGCGCGATGCTGAGGAAGGAGGCGGCCTCGCTCTGCTCCACGTTGCGGGTGCCGCGCACCGCGGCGCCGACGGCATCGCCGATGCGCAGCGCCTGGCGCGCGGCGGCGGCGGCACCGACCACCGCCTGCTGTCGCACCGGCAGGCGGCGGCGCTCGCCGCGCGCGTGTTTCAGCGCCGGGCGCAGGTGCTGGCCGCTGAGCACGATCTCGGTGGCGTTGTCCAGGTCGTGCAGGAAGCGGGTTTCCATCTGCCGCGCCAGCGCCTCGTCCTCGATCGCCAGGTCCAGCTCGCGGTTGGCCAGCCAGCTGGAGACATTGAGATTGGTGGAGCCGATGCGCGCCCATCGGCTGTCGGCGACCGCGGTCTTGGCGTGGATCATGGTGCCGTCCCACTCGAACACCCGCACCCCGGCGCTGAGCAGCGGCCGGTACAGCGTGCGCGACACGGTGGCGATCCAGCCGATGTCGCTGGAGCGCGGCACCAGCAGCCGCACGTCGACACCGTCGCGCGCCGCCTGCTGCAAGGCGGTGAGATAGGTGCTGGTGCCCATGAAGTAGGCATCGGTCAGCCACAGCCGCCGCCGCGCAAAGCCGGCGATCAGCAGATCCAGCCGCATCAGGTTGGCGGTGGCCGGGGTGGTGGCGATCAGCCGCGCGGCGACCTCGCCGTGGCTGCTGCGGTCGGTGGCGACAGGCGGCAGCGCGCCGTCGCCGGCGTGCAGCCAGCTGTCGGCAAAGGCGGTGACGGCATCGTCCAGCAGCGGCCCCCGCAGCCGCAGCCCGGTATCGCGCCAGTCGTTCCAGCGCGAGCTGGCGCACAGCCCGCCGATGAAGGCGGTGTGGCCGTCGACCACGATCAGCTTGCGGTGATCGCGGCCCAGCAGGCGGAAGCCCTTGCCGAACGACGGCGGCTGCCACACCCGCACCTCGGCGCCGGCCTGCAGCAGCGGCCTGAAAAAGCCGCGGTAGTGTTCGCGCCAGCTGCCCAGCCAGTCGTAGAGCAGGTACACCCTGACGCCTTGCCGTGCCTTGTCCTGCAGCGCGCTGCGCAGCTGGCGGCCGAAGTCGTCGTCGGCGAACAGGTACATTTCGATCAGGATGCAGTGTTCGGCGCGAGCGATGGCGTCCAGCCAGGCGGCAAAGTTGGCCGCGGCGTCGAACAGCAGCTCGACACGGTTGCCGGCCACCAGCGGGGCACCGGCCGAGCGTGCCAGCGCCTGCTCCGCCAGCTGGCGGAACAGGCTGGGCGTCGGGGCGGGACGGCCGTCGCGCATGCTCATCGCTTATCCTATTTTGTATACATTACACAGTAGTTTGTAGGGTGTCAGACGTGGCTTTGTCTGGTCGTGTTTTTGAATGTTGATGTCTCTTAAACATAAACTTTTGTGGTGTTTGCGTTGTATTTTTTTTGCATAAAAACAGCTCAAGTTATTGATTTTATGTCAATAATGCGTCGCACAAAAAGCGGTTGCAGGTCAGCTATCTTGACCTTAGAATCAATCCATTCGCTACACATTATAATCAGGGACCTAGAATGGACAGACAGCGTTGGTTGGAGGGCACCTTATACAGCCCCGACTTCGAACAAGACAGCTGTGGTTTCGGCTTGATCGCGCAACTGGACGACAAGCCGTCACACTGGCTGGTGAACACCGCCATTTCCTCGCTGGCCAAGCTGACGCACCGCGGTGCCGTCGCCGCCGATGGCAAATCCGGTGACGGCTGTGGCCTGCTGTTTCGCAAGCCGGACGGCTTCCTGCGCGAAGTAGCCGCCGAAGCCGGCATCACCCTCAAGGCAGTGTACGCCGCCGGCCTGGTGTTTGCGCACCCGCAAGAGGGCGAGCGCAGCCGCAACCGGCTGAAGGAGTATCTGGAACAGCAGGGTCTGGAAGTGGCGGGCTTCCGTGCCGTGCCGATCCATCTGGATGCCTGTGGCGAACAGGCCATGGCGTCGCTGCCGAGCTTCTATCAGGTATTCGTCAACTGTCCGTTCGGCATGGACGAATTGTCGTTCCAGCGCCGCCTGTACATGGGCCGCCGCCAGGCGGAAAAGGCCAATAAGGCCGACGACCCGTACTTCTACCTGCCGACGCTGTCGCCGCACACGCTGTCGTACAAGGGGCTGGTGACGCCGGACAACCTGCACAAGTTCTACCTCGACCTGTCCGATCCGCGTTTCGAGTCCAGCCTGGCGGTATTCCACCAGCGCTTCTCCACCAACACCTGGCCGCAGTGGAAGCTGGCGCAGCCGTTCCGCTTCCTCGCCCACAACGGCGAGATCAACACCGTGCAGGGCAACCGCCACTGGGCGCGCGCGCGCGAGCGCATCATGTCCTCGCCGCACATCGACATGGATGCCATCCGCCCGATCGTGCAGACCGACGGCTCGGACTCGATGTCGCTGGACAACATGCTGGAAGGCCTGCTGATGGGCGGCATTCCGCTGTTCCGCGCACTGCGCCTGCTGGTGCCGCCGGCATGGCAGAACGTCGATTCCACCGACAAGGACCTGCGCGCATTCTACGAATTCAACTCCATGCACATGGAGCCGTGGGACGGCCCGGCCGGTATCGTGCTGACCGATGGCCGCTACGCCGGCTGCATGCTGGACCGCAACGGCCTGCGCCCGGCGCGCTGGGTGCTGACCAAGGACAATATCCTCACCATCGCCTCCGAAGTCGGCGTCTGGGACTACAAGCCGGAAGACGTGGTGAAGAAGGGCCGCGTCAAGCCGGGGCAGTTGTTCGCCGCCGACCTGCAGACCGGCGAGATCCTGTATCCGGAAGACATCGACGCGCAGCTGAAGTCCGCCAAGCCGTACCGGCAGTGGATCAAGGACGCCGGTTCGCGTCTGGAACTGTCGATCGAGGACGACGCCGGCCTGGAAGCGTGGCCGAAAGAGCAGCTGCTGACCTACCAGAAGCTGTTCAACATCAGTTTTGAAGAGCGCGACCAGATCCTGCGCGTGCTGGCCGAGGAAGGCCAGGAGGCGGTCGGCTCGATGGGTGACGACACCCCGATGGCGGTGCTGAGCCAGAAGGTGCGCTCGCCGTTCGACTACCTGCGCCAGCAGTTCGCGCAGGTGACCAACCCGCCGATCGACCCGATCCGCGAAGCGATCGTGATGTCGCTGAACACCGTGTTCGGCCCCGAGCGCAATATGTTCGAGGAAACCGCCGAGCACGCCAAGCGGCTGGAAGTGCGCAGCCCGGTGCTGTCGCGCGAGAAATTCCTGCGCATCACCACCCGTCCGGAAGCCTACCTCAAGGCCACCACCTTCGACCTGTGCTACGACCCGGCCGAAGGCAATCTGGAGCAGGCGATCCGCAAGCTGTGCGCCCACGTGGTCGAGGCGGTACAGGAAGGCACCGTGATCGTGGTGCTGTCCGACCGCACCATTGCGGCCAACCGTCTGCCTATCCACGCGCTGTTCGCCACCGGTGCCGTGCACCACGCGCTGATCGATGCCGGTCTGCGTTGCAAGTCCAACATCCTGCTGGAAACCGGTACCGTGCGCGACCCTCACCAGATGGCCGCGCTGATCGGCTACGGCGCCACCGCGGTGTACCCGTACCTCGCGTACCAGAGCATTGTCGATCTGGTGGCCACCGGTGACGTCAACCTGCGCATCAACGAAGCGCTGCAGCACTACCGCAAGGGCATCAACAAGGGCCTGATGAAGGTGCTGTCCAAGATGGGTATCTCCACCATCGCCAGCTATCGCGGTGCGCAGCTGTTCGAAGGCATCGGCCTGCACGAAGACGTGGTGGCGCTGTGCCTGAAGGGCACCGTGTCGCGCATCTCCGGCGCCAACTTCGACGACTTCGAGGACGACCAGCAGAAGCTGTCCAAGCTGGCCTTCAACCCGATGCGGGCGGTGACGCAGGGCGGCCTGCTCAAGTACGTGCACGGCGAGGAGTACCACGCCTACAACCCGGACGTGGTGATGACGCTGCAGAAGGCGGTGCAGAACACCGACTACGACGCCTACAAGCAGTATGCCGAGCTGGTCAACAACCGTCCGGTGGCGATGTTCCGCGACCTGATGACGCTGAACTTCGACGGCATCACCCCGATCTCCATCGACGAGGTGGAACCGGTGGAAAGCATTCTCAAGCGTTTCGACTCCGCCGGCATGTCGCTGGGCGCGCTGTCGCCGGAAGCGCACGAGGCGATGGCCACCGCGATGAACCGCCTCGGCGGTCGTTCCAACTCCGGTGAGGGCGGCGAAGACCCGTCGCGTTACGGCACCGAGAAGATGTCCAAGATCAAGCAGGTGGCGTCCGGTCGTTTCGGCGTCACCCCGCACTACCTGGTCAACGCCGAAGTGCTGCAGATCAAGGTGGCACAGGGCGCCAAGCCGGGTGAGGGCGGCCAGCTGCCGGGCGACAAGGTATCGCCGCTGATCGCCAAGCTGCGTTGCTCCAAGCCGGGCATCTCGCTGATCTCGCCACCGCCGCACCACGACATCTATTCCATCGAAGACCTGGCACAGTTGATCTTCGACCTGAAACAGGTCAACCCGACCGCGCTGGTGTCGGTGAAGCTGGTGGCCGAGCCGGGTGTCGGCACCATCGCCGCCGGCGTGGCCAAGGCCTACGCCGACCTGATCACCATCTCCGGTTACGACGGCGGTACCGGTGCCAGCCCGCTGGCGTCGGTGAAGTACGCCGGCAGCCCGTGGGAGCTGGGCCTGACCGAGGCGCAGCAGGTGCTGCGTGCCAACGGCCTGCGTGGCCGGGTGCGGGTGCAGACCGATGGCGGCCTGAAGACCGGCCTCGACGTGATCAAGGCCGCGATCATGGGCGCCGAGAGCTTCGGCTTCGGTACCGGCCCGATGGTGGCGCTGGGCTGCAAGTTCCTGCGCATCTGCCACCTGAACAACTGCGCCACCGGCGTGGCGACGCAGGAAGTGAAGCTGCGCTCGAAGTACTTCATCGGCCTGCCGGAAATGGTGATGAACTACTTCCTGTTCATCGCCCAGGAAACCCGCGAGTGGATGGCCAAGCTCGGCGCCCGCAACATGGAAGAGCTGATCGGCCGCATGGAGCTGCTCAATCTGGAAGCCGGCGTCACCGACAAGCAGCACAAGCTGAACCTGGCGCCGCTGCTGTCGCAGGGCACGGTACCCGATGACGTGCCGCGTTTCTGCGTCACCGATTCCAACCCGTCGTTCGACAAGGGCGAGCTGGCGGAGCAGATCCTCAAGGATGCACTGCCGGCGATCCACAACAAGCAGATGCTGGAACTGCGTTACGACATCGAGAACATCCACCGTTCCATCGGCGCGCGCCTGTCCGGCGAGATCGCCCGCGTGCACGGTGCCGCCGGCCTGCCGTTCGGCTGCCTGAAGGTGAAGTTCAGCGGTTCCGCCGGCCAGAGCTTCGGCGTGTGGAACGCGTCGGGCCTGCACCTGGAGCTGGAAGGCGATGCCAACGACTACGTCGGTAAGGGCATGGCCGGTGGCCGCGTGGTGATCTACCCGCCGAAGGACGCCGCCTACAAGCCGGACGAGTCCATCATCATCGGTAACACCTGCCTGTACGGCGCCACCGGTGGCCAGCTGTTCGCGGCCGGCGTCGCCGGCGAGCGCTTCGGGGTGCGCAACTCCGGCGCGCTGGCGGTGATCGAGGGCGCCGGTGACCACTGCTGCGAGTACATGACCGGCGGCAGCGTCATCGTGCTGGGCGAGACCGGCTACAACTTCGGTGCCGGCATGACCGGTGGTTTCGCCTTCGTGTTCGACCGTGCCGAGAAGTTTGCCTACCGCTACAACAACGAGCTGGTGGACATCAACCTGATCAACGGCGAGGCGATGGGCATGTACCGCGCCTACCTGCTAGAGAAGATCGCCAAGCACGTCGAGCTGACCGGTTCCGAAACCGGGCGCGCGATGCTGGAGAACTTCGACGACTACGTCGACTACTTCTGGCTGGTGAAACCGAAGGCGGCCAAGCTCGACAGCCTGCTGAAAGACTAAGCGACGGGCGGCCTGTCCGCCCCTGGACAAGAAAGAAACGCCTTGCGGCCAACGTTGGCCGCAAGGACGGAGGAATGATCATGGGTGACGTTTTCCAGTTCATGAAGCTCTCGCGCAACCCCGGCGACAAAGTCGAAGCCGCGGTGCGCAAGATCGAATTCAAAGAGATTTACACCCCGCTGCACAGCGTGGATGCCGGTGACCAGGCCGGGCGTTGCCTGTCCTGTGGCAACCCGTACTGCGAATGGGAATGCCCGGTGCACAACTACATCCCCAACTGGCTGAAGCTGGTGAAGGAGGGCAAGCTGTTCGAGGCGGCCGAGATGTCGCACAAGACCAACAGCCTGCCGGAAATCTGCGGTCGCGTTTGCCCGCAGGACCGGCTGTGCGAAGGCGCCTGCACCCTGGAGCAGGGCGGCTTCGGCGCTGTCACCATCGGCAGCGTGGAGAAGTACATCACCGACGAGGCGTTCAAGGCCGGCTGGCGTCCGGACATGTCCAAGGTGATCTGGACCGACAAGAAGGTGGCCATCATCGGCGCCGGCCCGGCCGGCCTCGCCTGTGCAGACGTGCTGGTGCGCAACGGCGTCAAGCCGGTGGTGTTCGACCGCTACGAGGAAATCGGCGGCCTGATCACCTTCGGCATCCCCGAGTTCAAGCTGGAAAAGAGCGTGATCAAGACTCGCCGCCTGATCATGGAAGAGATGGGCGTCACCTTCCGTCTCAACACCGAGATCGGCGTGCAGGTCACCATCGACGAGCTGCTGGAAGAGTATGACGCGGTGTTCATGGGCATGGGCGCCTACAAGTTCATGAAGGGCGGCTTCGACGGTGAATACCTGCCCGGCGTGCTGGAAGCGCTTCCGTTCCTGATCAACAACGTGCGCCACAGCATGGGCACCCTGCCGGAAGGCGAGGCGCACCTGTCGATGCAGGGCAAGCGCGTGGTGGTACTGGGTGGCGGCGACACCGCGATGGACTGCAACCGCACCGCCATCCGCCAGGGCGCCAAGAGCGTGATCTGCGCCTACCGCCGTGACGAGGCCAACATGCCGGGCTCCAAGCGCGAAGTCGGCAATGCCAAGGAAGAGGGCGTCGAGTTCCTGTGGAACCGCCAGCCGCTGGGCATCGGCGAAGGCGCCGACGGCAGCCTGCGCCTGCACCTGGCAGAAACCCGGCTGGGCGCGCCGGACGAAAAAGGCCGTCGTGCCGCCGAGGTGGTCGAAGGCTCGGAACAGGTCATCGAGTGCGATCACGTCGTGATCGCGTTCGGTTTCCAGACCGAGGCGGCAGACTGGTTCGGCCACACCGGCATCAAGACCGACAAGCGCGGCCGCACCGTGGCACCGGAACAGCAAGCCTTCAAACACCAGACCAGCAACCCGAAAATCTTCGCCGGCGGCGACCAGGTCCGCGGTGCCGATCTGGTGGTGCGGGCGGTGTTCGAAGGGCGGCAGGCGGCGGAAGGGATGCTGAGCTATTTGCAGGTGTGGTAAGTTCAGCGAACTCAGGTAAACGGCACTTGCCTTGGCAAGTGCCGTTTTTTATTGCACCAATGTCAGTTTGGCGGATATTTATCCTGTAAGCGTTCCGATACAATGCCGTACATAAAGCTGCTTTTAACGATCAAGCGTGCTGCTTGAACCATGTAGGTACCTTCTAAAAACATGTTGTTATCGATTTTTATTGTAGCGCTGCTTACCAGCCTGGCTGGCTGTATCGCGCTGATTCATACCCAGCATCTGCATGCACGGCTAAGCATGGATAGCAGTAACGGTGTGCAGAAATTCCACGCGAATCCAACGCCTCGCATCGGCGGGCTACCGGTCTTCCTAGGGATGGTGGTGGCGGCGCTGGTATCGCAGTTTGCCCATGACCACGTCGGCAAGTTGTTTGGTGGGTTATTACTGGCCGGGCTACCCGTATTCCTGGCTGGTCTGGCAGAGGATTTGACCAAGCGGGTTTCCCCGCTATGGCGGCTGCTGGCTGCATTCGCCTCTGCTGGGTTGGCCGCGTGGCTCAGTGGCAGCATCCTGCCCAAACTGGGGATACCTGGGGTGGATTATGTCTTGCAGGCATTCCCCACTGTCGCGATCCTGTTTACCGTGTTTGCGGTGGGAGGTGTATGTCATTCCATCAATATTATTGATGGCTACAACGGGCTGATGGGGGGAGTCGCACTTTTTGCCTTGGCGGCATTCGGCTATACCGCACTTGCAGTTGGCGACCTTGAATTGCTGGTACTTTGCTTGGCAGGGGCAGGGGCAATCTTCGGATTTCTGGTTTGGAACTATCCACGTGGATTGATCTTTGCAGGGGATGCCGGAGCTTATTTCATCGGCTTCTTACTGGCGCAAATCGCGGTTTTGCTGGTAAGCCGACACCCGGATGCTGTGTCCCCCTGGTTTCCGTTGCAGATTCTGATTTATCCGGTTCTGGAAACATTATTTTCAATCTACCGGCGCAAGAAAAGAAATGTACCGGCAGGATTACCTGATAGCTTGCATTTCCATCAAATAGTTTACAAGCGTCTTGTTCGTTGGATGGTGGGTAGTCAGGAAGCCAAGCATCTTACACAAAGAAACAGTAAAACTACACCGTATTTGTGGGGCGTTGCCCTATTTTCGATTATGCCTGCACTACTGTTTTGGAAAATACAGTGGATGCTGCAGTTATGTGCAGTTATATTTGTTTTTGTTTATATATGGGCATACCGACAGCTAGTTACGTTTCGGTCTCCAAGAGTTCTGCTATTGCACAAGGCTTACCTAGGTTTGAATGGAAAGTCGCGTAAGATACTGAATAAGAATTCGTAACAGGACTGTCCCAAGGGTAATTGACAAATACCATTATCATGTCGGGGTGCGTTCAAAGGCTTTGGGACTGATGCCAGCTAGGTTATAAGGCTCCTCAAGGCCGAAGTCGTCAAAGAGACGCTGGAAAAAAGGGGGGCTGGAAAAAGTGTGATGCCATCTCGACTGCGGGAGATGGCACAATGGGCGCTAGACCGGCATCGCCTATCGCTCCGGCAGGCCTGCTTGGTGTTTGGCATCAGCGAAGCCTGCGATCGTTATTCGCCACGACAGTCGGACAAGAACACAGAGATTGCGGATCACCTGCTGCGCCTGACCCGCAATCAATGCAACTGGGGCCTAGGCCTGTACTTTTCAGTAT